>NZ_JBHJQP010000094.1:0-30683 GCF_042262625.1 Streptomyces sp. NPDC056347
GGCCGGGAGCCCCCACAAAGGGGTCCCGGCCACCGCCGGGCCGCGCACAGTGCTTGCTTATCTCATCCGGCGCCTGTTCGCCGTAGTCATCATGGTGCTCGTCGTACTGCTCGCGACGTTCACCATCTTCTTCATGCTGCCCAAGTGGGCGGGTCAGGACGTCGCCGTCCTCTTCGCCGGCAAGGCCACGGGGGCCGAGCAGCTCCAGGGCATCCGGATCAAACTGGGCCTCGACGACCCTCTCCTCGTCCAGTTCTGGGAGTTCGTCAAGGGCATCCCGATGGGACGCGACTACGCGAACGGTGCCGACGTCACCCACTGCTCCGCGCCCTGCTTCGGCTACTCCTTCCGCACCGAGGTCCCGGTGTGGACCACCCTGAAGGACGCGCTGCCCGTCACCGGCGCGCTCGCCGCGGGCGCCTGCGTCCTGTGGCTCCTCGGCGGTGTCGCCACCGGTGTGGTCTCGGCGCTGCGCCGCGGCACCATCTGGGACCGGGCCGCGATGACCACGGCCCTCGCCGGTGTCTCGCTGCCGATCTTCTTCACCGGCATGGTCGCCATGGGCCTGTTCGTGCACACCCTGGGCTGGGTGCGCATCGCCGACAACCTCTCCACCGACGACGGCATCGGCGTCTGGTTCCAGTCACTGATCCTGCCGTGGATCGTGCTCGCCTTCCTGAACGCCGCGATGTACGCCCGGCTCACCCGGGCCACCATGCTGGAAGTGCTCGGCGAGGACTACATTCGTACCGCCCGCGCCAAGGGCCTCGGCGAGGGCACCGTCATCACCCGGCACGCCCTGCGGTCCGCGATGACCCCGATCCTCACCGTCTTCGGCCTCGACATCGGCGTGCTCCTCGGCGGCGCCGTGCTCACCGAGTCCACGTTCAACCTGCCCGGTCTCGGGCTCGCCGCGGTCCAGGCGATCAGCAGCAAGGACCTGCCGGTGATTCTCGGCGTCACCCTGTTCGCGGCACTCGCGATCGCGGTCGCCAACCTCGTCGTCGACATCATGTACGCCGTCATCGACCCGCGAGTGAGGCTGGGATGACCGAACCGAACAAGAGCGGTGCCGCGCTGGGCGAGCCCACGCAGACCGACTCGCCCGCCCCCACCGCCTTCCTCGAGGTGCGCGACCTCAAGGTGCACTTCCCGACCGACGACGGCCTGGTCAAGTCCGTCGACGGGCTCAGCTTCCAGCTGGAGAAGGGCAAGACCCTCGGCATCGTCGGCGAGTCCGGCTCCGGCAAGTCCGTCACCTCGCTCGGCATCATGGGCCTGCACACCACCGGCCAGTACGGCAAGCGCAAGCCCCGGGTCTCCGGCGAGATCTGGCTGGACGGCAGGGAACTGCTCTCCGCCGACCCGGACGAGGTCCGCAAGCTGCGCGGCCGCGACATGGCCATGATCTTCCAGGACCCGCTGTCCGCGCTGCACCCGTACTACACGATCGGCAAGCAGATCGTGGAGGCGTACCGGGTCCACCACGACGTCGACAAGAAGACCGCCCGCAAGCGGGCGATCGAGATGCTCGACCGGGTCGGCATCCCGCAGCCCGACAAGCGCGTCGACAGCTACCCGCACGAGTTCTCCGGCGGTATGCGCCAGCGCGCGATGATCGCCATGTCGCTGGTCAACAACCCCGAACTGCTGATCGCCGACGAGCCGACGACCGCACTGGACGTGACCGTCCAGGCGCAGATCCTCGACCTGATCCGGGACCTGCAGAAGGAGTTCGGCTCCGCGGTCATCATCATCACCCACGACCTGGGCGTCGTCGCCGAACTGGCCGACGACCTCCTGGTCATGTACGGCGGACGCTGCGTCGAGCGCGGACCGGCCGAGAAGGTGTTCTACGAGCCCCGCCACCCCTACACCTGGGGGCTGCTGGGCTCCATGCCGCGCCTCGACCGCGAGCAGACCGACCGGCTCATCCCGGTCAAGGGTTCCCCGCCGTCGCTCATCAACATCCCGTCCGGCTGCGCCTTCAACCCGCGCTGCCCGTACGCGGACGTGCCCAAGGACAACGTCACCCGCACCGTACGGCCCGAGCTCCAGGAGGTCGGCAGCCGGCACTGGGCGGCCTGCCACATGTCGCAGGAGCAGCGGGAGCGTATCTGGACCGAAGAGATTGCGCCCAAGCTGTGAGCGAGGACAAGGCCGTGACGAGCGAGGACAAGGGCGCGGACGTGCCCGCGCAGAGGTCCGCCGGAACCGGTACGGCGACCGACGGCACCGCCCCCGGCGAGGTGCTGCTCAGGGTGACCGGGCTGCAGAAGCACTTCCCGATCAAGAAGGGGATGCTCCAGCGCACCACCGGCGCCGTGAAGGCGGTCGACGGGATCGACTTCGAGGTGCGCTCGGGCGAGACCCTCGGTGTCGTCGGGGAGTCCGGCTGCGGCAAGTCGACGATGGGCCGTCTGATCACCCGGCTGCTCGAACCCACCGCGGGGAAGGTCGAGTTCGAGGGCAGGGACATCACGCACCTCGGCGTGGGCGGCATGCGCCCGATGCGCCGGGACATGCAGATGATCTTCCAGGACCCGTACTCCTCGCTGAACCCCCGGCACACGATCGGCACGATCGTCGGCGCCCCCTTCAAGCTCCAGGGCGTCACGCCCGAGGGCGGCGTCAAGAAGGAGGTGCAGCGGCTGCTGGAGGTCGTGGGCCTCAACCCCGAGCACTACAACCGCTACCCGCACGAGTTCTCCGGCGGCCAGCGCCAGCGCATCGGGATCGCCCGCGCGCTCGCGCTCAAGCCCAAGCTGGTCGTGGCGGACGAGCCGGTCTCCGCGCTGGACGTGTCGATCCAGGCGCAGGTGGTGAACCTGCTCGACGACCTCCAGGACGAGCTGGGCCTCACCTACGTGATCATCGCCCACGACCTGTCGGTGGTCCGGCACGTCTCGGACCGGATCGCGGTGATGTACCTGGGCAAGATCGTGGAGCTCGCCGACCGGGAGTCGCTCTACAGGGCGCCGATGCACCCGTACACCAAGGCGCTGCTCTCGGCGGTCCCGATCCCGGACCCCAAGCGCCGCTCGGCCAAGAGCGAGCGCATCCTGCTCAAGGGCGACGTCCCCTCGCCGATCTCACCGCCCAGCGGCTGCCGCTTCCACACCCGGTGCTGGAAGGCCACGGAGGTCTGCAAGACGCAGGAACCGCCGCTGGCCGTGCTGAGGACCGGGCACCAGGTGGCCTGCCACCACCCGGAGAACCAGCCGGCCGACGGCCCCACCGCCTCGCCCGATACGCCGGGGGACAGCACGAAGGGGTAGTACCGGCACAATTGCCCGGTGCTCACCGAACTGTTCACGCCCTCCGTCCAGCATGCGCTCGACATCGTCGGAATCTTCGTCTTCGCGATCTCCGGCGCTCTGCTCGCCGTACGCAAGAACTTCGATGTCTTCGGCATCGCGGTCCTCGCCGAGGTGACCGCGCTGGGCGGGGGGCTGTTCCGTGACCTCGTGATCGGGGCGGTCCCGCCCGCCGCGTTCACCGACCTCGGCTACTTCACCACCCCGCTGCTCGCCGCCGTCCTGGTGTTCTTTCTCCACCCGCACGTCGAGCGCATCCAGGTGGGCGTCAACGTCTTCGACGCGGCCGGCCTCGGACTGTTCTGCGTCACGGGCACGGTCAAGGCGTACGACTACGGACTCGGCCTCACCGCGTCGGCGGCCCTCGGGCTCGCCACCGCGGTCGGCGGCGGTGTGCTGCGCGACGTACTGGCCAACGAGGTGCCCTCGCTGCTGCGCTGGGACCGCGACCTGTACGCGGTGCCCGCGATCGTCGGTGCCGCGACGACCGTCCTGTGCATCCGCTTCGGCGCGCTGAACGCCGTCACCAGCGGCACCGCGGTGATCGTGGCGTTCGTGCTGCGGCTGATGGCGATGCGCTACCACTGGCGGGCCCCGCGCGCCTACAACCGGAAGTCCGCGACGGCCGAGGAGAGCTCCGCGGCCCTGTGAGACGGCTGCCGCCCGCTGTGATCCCGCCCAAAAAAGCTACCGCTCAGTAATACAATCGGTGTACGGTGCGTCGCATGGCACAGGCAGCAGAGCAGACGCCGCGGACCGGACCGGCGACCACCGGGGGCCCGGCGACCATCGGCGACAGCGAGTTCGACCGCGACACCGCCGTCACCCTTCGCGAGGAGGGCGTCTACGACGCCGAACTCTCCGCGGGCTGGACGATCATCCACGCCGTCAACGGCGGATATCTGCTGGCCATGCTCGGCCGTGCGCTGGGCGAGGCCCTGCCGCACCCGGACCCCTTCTCCGTCTCCGCGCACTACCTCACCGCGTCCGTCCCCGGCCCCGCGGTGATCCGGACCCAGACCGTCCGCACCGGCCGCACCCTCTCCACCGGCCAGGCGTCCCTCTTCCAGTACGCGGAGGACGGCTCCGAGGTCGAGCGCATCCGGGTCGTCGCCACCTACGGCGACCTGGACGCCCTGACCGACGACGTCCGCACGGCGGCGAAGCCGCCGGCCATCCCGCCGCTGGAGCACTGCCTCGGCGCGACCGACGGCCCCGCCCCGATCCCCGGCAGCTCCGCCATCACCGGCCGCCTCGACATCCGGCTCGACCCGGCGACGGTCGGCTGGGCCGTGGGCGCCCCCTCGGGCAAGGGCGAGATGCGCGGCTGGTTCGGCCTCGCCGACGGCCGGGACGCCGACGCGCTCTCGCTGCTGCTCACCGTGGACGCCCTGCCGCCCACCTCCTTCGAGCTGGGCCTCAAGGGCTGGACGCCCACCGTCGAGCTCACCGCCCACATCCGCTGCCGCCCCGCGCCCGGCCCGCTCCGGGTCGCCATCACCACCCGCAACCTCGCGGGCGGCTTCCTGGAGGAGGACGCGGAGGTCTGGGACAGCGCGGACCGCCTCGTCGCCCAGTCCCGCCAACTCGCCCGCGCCCCACGCGCCTGACGTCCCGGGCCCTGGCCCGGGCGGTATCGCGTGCGGTGCCTCGGGCGGTCGGGGCAGGGGGCCGGGGGGGCGGACGGGTGCGGGGTGCGTGCATCGACCCTTGCTGTCCGGCCGAGGCATCCCGCATGGTGTGATGGGTCCGTCCCTTTCAAGGGGTGGGGCGGATTGCGCTGGGGTGGTGCGGATGGCTGTTGAGGCTGGTGCGGGCCCGAAGCAACTAAATGAAAACGGCCACTTCGCTCGATAAACCCCCAGCTCAACAAGTGTTGTCCCCGCGCGTGCGGGGGTGGTCCGCGGTGGCACACTGGCGGCGACACCCATCGCCCGTTGTCCCCGCGCGTGGTGGCGCCGACAACTCCCCGCTTGGCCCGCTGCCGTCGGGGGCACAGGCGCTGTTGCTCGCCCTGGTCCTGGCCGTGCTCACGTGGCTGGCCAGATACCAGGCCCGGCACACCCCGCGCGGCGGATACAGGGACGTCGAGTGAGTGAGGGCGCCACCGGCATAACGGCCATGGACGCGGTGGTGATCTGGTCCGTGGTCGCGGCGGCTATCGCGGCCGGGCTCGGCCTGCTGTGGCGGATCACCCGCGGTGTCCGCCGCATCGTGTCGCGGGTCGACGAGTTCATCGGTGAATGGAAAGGGACACCGGCCCGGTCAGGTCCGGGCGTGATGGCCCGGCCGGACGGGACCGAGTACGAGCTCCACCCCAACAGCGGCGGCAGTCTGCGGGACGCGGGCGACCTGGTCGACACCCGTACGCAGCAGATCGCCGCGAGTACCGACACGTAGTCCGGCAACCGTCCCCCTCCCGCGCCTGCGGGAGGGGGCGGCTTCGTGCGTCCGGAGTCGGCCGTCGGCACTCCTGCTAAGCGCGGGTGCTTCGCTGGGCCCGCGCAATCACGGCCTGGGCATCAGCTCCGTACACTGCCGATTCCCTCAGCGTCTCCCACACGCGCAGGTAGGAAGTCACGAGATCAGCATCGTCCAACCAGAGTTCCGCATGCCAGTCCTCGGCAATGACAAGCCGCTCGTCCAAGACCCAGAACCCATTTGCTGCCGGAATGCGCAGTGAGGCGTTGAGCGGAACGACTCCCAGCTCGACCGTATCCATACCGATCACACCCGCAAGGCGATCAAGTTGGGCGGTGAGGACCGACGGCGGGCACACCAGTGCATGAAGGGCTGCTTCCCACACCAGCGCATGAAACCTGTGGCCTGCCCTGTAGAGCCACTCCTGGCGACGCATGCGAGCGCGGACCGCTTCGTCGGTATCACGCGTCGACCCGTGCAGGTCGGCGTACCGCAGGAAGATCGCGCGTGCGTACTCCGGGGTCTGGAGCATGCCAGGGATGACCGCTTCTTCCCACGCCCGGATGGTGGTGGACCGGTCGACTTCGCTGTTCCAGCTGTCTTGTACGGGCCGGTGACCGGCGGAGAGCTGGCGGCGCCATGAGCGGATGTGGGATTCGAAGCCCTTGAGGCGGGTGTTCAGTTCGTCGAATGCCTGTGGCCGGCCTACGCCGTCTGCCCACGCGCGCAGGTCGTCGGTGGTGGCGGTCTGCCGACCGCCTTCCAGTTTGTAGACCTTGGAGTGCGGCCAGCCGAGCCGCTCGGCAAGCTGGGTGCCGGTGAGCCGTCCGGCCGGGGACTGGAGGCGTAATTCCCTCAGGCGTATTCCGAGGGTCTCTCGAGCCTGCTGGTAGTCGGTGCTCACCGGTGCGGTGCTAGCCCTTCGTGTGCAGCTGCGCCGCGAACTGGTCGTACGGGACGGACGCGTGCACGGCGGCGTCCCGGACTTGGCAGTAGCGCAGGACTTCGGCGGGCTCGGTGGTGATCTCGACGTCACGGAACACCTCTGCGTCATCGAAGCGGAGGATTGCCACCAGGCGACTGTCGAAGACCCAGAAGTCCTCTTCCGGCAGGTGCGCGCTCTCGGCGTCCTCGCGCCACAGGTTCCGTACATCCTCGCCCGTGGCCGCGTTGACCCGAGCGTAGGACAGGAGGAACAGCTGGCCCTCGGCCGGCGGGTTGTCGACGACACGGACCCGGCCGACGTACTTCCCGGCAGCTGTCTGCCGACGGATGTTCTGGCACCAGTCGCTGTCGAGGTCCATCGGGGCCACGCCGGTTTCGAGGAACTCGGCGTATCCGTCGTCCTCGCGATCAGAGGCGTAGCCGCGCCGGGTCTCAAGGTGCCAGGCCGAATGCTCAAACGTCTCAAAGAGTCGCCCGAAATCCGCCAAGCCGATCAACTTGGGCACGCGCTCCATCTCCTTGGGGCCGTGGTTGACGAGGAGTTCACGCGGTACGGCCACGGCGACATCGCCGAGGCCGAAGTGCTGTAGCCGGCTCAGGTCTTCGGGCTCGGTGAGGGGCCTGCCCTGGACGATGACTTCGCCGGAGTCGAGGTCTTCGTGGATCGCCGGGCATCCGCCGTTCTTGCTGTCCGTGCCATTGAACCGCAGCCGTCGTGCCATGTCGTCTCCTCGAAACAGGGATGGTCACTCCAGCATTGCCGGGCATACGGACCTCTTCCACATCGTGCAGCCCTGTGCGTGAGACCATACGAGAACATTCAGCCGGCTTCTGAGAACATTTCAGAACATCGCCTGGCTTGCACCAACAGGACGCTCCTAACGTCCTGTTCATGGCCCAAGGACCCGAGTTGTACGACGCCGTGAGCGTCGATCCGTTCACTGCCGTGGGAGCTCTCCGGGCGGCACTCGACCAGTCCGGGATCGTCCTGCTGTCCCCGTCTGCGGAATCGGCAACCCCCGCCCTCGCCCTCGTTGGCCTCGGCCTCGGCCCTGCGGACATGGCCGTGCGCCTGGCTGACGCGCTCCAGCGAGGCTGCCAGGCAGAGCGTGATGCGGCATGACGATGACGATCAAGGTGTACGAGGTCGACCGGTACGGGTGCACGCGCATCGTGAAGCCGGAGGCCGAAGTCACCCCGGTGACGGCCGTCCCCATCTCCTCCGAGCTGCCGCCCTGCCAGTGCGAGCGGTGCACGGGAGGCCCGCAGTGACGGACCACCCCGAGACCGGCACGCAGCCCGCCCCGGGCGCGTGGTGCCACTGGCATCGAGGCCCGTCCAGCACTGCCGTCCTGATCGACACCAGCGGGGAGGGCCCGGACCCGGCCGAATCCCGGTACGCGTGCGCGCCGTGCAGGCAGGTGCGCGGCCTCCGCCCGGCAGGCGAACAGCCGTGACCGGCCGCACGCTCCCCGCCGTAGAGACGCTGACGTGGGACCAGGCCACCGGACGGGCCTGCATCTGGTGCGCGCGCCTCCTCACCACCGGCGCAGTCCGAGTCGGCGTCATACCCGACCGGCAGGGCGCTCACGTCCTCGACGTAGAAGCGTGGGCCGGCCCCTGTTGCAGTGACACCCAATAGCCCCGCCTCGGCCGCTCATCCCCTGGCAGGACCGCGGCCGAGGCGGAGTACCGCGATGACCTGCGGTCGCTGGAACCCGCGTGGCAGCGCCTCCGACCGCCCGGCCCGTTGTTCCCGCGCGTGCGGGGTCCGGAGCCGGGTGGGCCGGGGATGGTTCCCGTGTCTGACCCGGACCGGCGGGCGCGGCATCCGTCGGTCCGGGGGTGAAGGCGCGCCGCGCGGGCGGGCTACGCGTTCTCGTCGTCCAGCCAATGGGCCCGGCCGAGGGTGACGAGCCTGAGTCTGCGGCGGGCCGTCTCGGCTGCCGCCTCCTCGCCTCCGGGGCCCGCGTCCAGCAGGGCCGACGCGGTGATCACCATGTGGTCGACGTAGAAGCCGCCCAGCATCAGCAGGTCCTCGTCGCTCCATCCCCGGGACTGCGGCTCCTCGGCGAGCGACGCCGCCACCTCCTCGGCGAATCGCCGCAGCTCGGCCGCGATGGCCTCCCGCACCGGACCCACGCCGCCGTGCTGTTCGCGCGCGATGAAGCGGAAGTGCGCCGGCTGCTCCGCGACATGGCGGAGTATCAGTCCGATGCCGCGCCCCAGCCGCTCCTCGCTCTCGCCGGGCTCGGCGAGGACCGCGCCGATCACCCCGTGCAGACTGCCCAGCGACTCCTCGACCAGCGCCACGCCGAGCGCCGCGGTGTCGTCGAAGTGCCGGTAGAACGCCGTTGGCGCGACCCCCGCGGCCCGGGTCACCTCCCGCAGCCCGAGGCTGCTGAGGCTCTGGTGCTCCAGGAGGCCGAGCGCCGCGTCCAGCAGGGCCTGACGGGTCCTCATTTTCTGCGCCAGGCGGGTGCCGGTGGTGTGACTCATGCCATTGAGTAAACAGCTGTTCTCCGAAGCGGGAAAGCCCTGCACGGGTCTAGACTGATCAGTCAGTGAACAGTCGTACTCTCAAATGCTCGTCGAGAGCCCGCGGAAAGGCTGAACATGGTCGTCCTCGTCGCCGTACTGCTTCTGTTCGGGGTCGTGCTCGGGGCGGTGGCCCAGATCCCGTTGCCGCTGAGCTTCGCGCTCGCCGCCGGGATCGGCTGCTGGCTGCTCGTCTTCGCGGTACGGGAGCGGACCTGCGCGTACCGCCGTTCGCGTTGACCGTGCCCGGCACAGCCCGCGTCCTTGGCCGCAGACCGAAGGAGCCCGTACCCATGACACTCACCGCACCGGCCCGCCACCGGGAGACGCAGGACGGGGGCACCGGCCGTCCCGGTACGGAGGGCGGGCCCGACGGCCGTACCCGGGACGCCGACGGGCTGGCCGTCGCCTCCTTCGTGCTCGGGCTCGTCGGCCTGCTGGTGATGAACATCCTGCTCGGCCCGGCCGCCATCGTGATGGCGGTCCTCGCCCTCGTCCGGTCCACCACCCGTCGCGGCCGCGCCTGGCTCGGGCTCGCCCTCGGGATCGCCGACCTCCTGGTCCTCGCCCTCCTCGTCACCGGAAACGGCGCCGTCTTCTGGAACTTCGGCGGCTGAACCGGGCGCGGCGGACCCCGCCGGTGCCGCGGGTCCCGGGACGCCGCGCGCCCGCCGCACTCCCCGCCCCGGGCCCGCGGAAGCCGTGCTGTCTTCTTGATCACCGGGCGGGGTCGCCCGCATCCTGTTCGATCATGGACGGCACAGCGGGCGTCCTTTCGGGGTGGGCTGCGGGGAGGGAGAAAGCGCGTGCTGGAGATAGCCGGGATCGGGGCGGCGGAGGAGCGGGTCTACCGCCACTTGGTGGAGGTACGGGGTGCGGGCGTGGACGAGATCGTCCAGCATCTCCGCATCCAGGAACACGAGGCGGCTTCGCTGCTGTCCTCCCTGCACGACAAAGGCATGGTCGGGCGGCTGCCGGGCGACGGCGGAATGCGGTACGTGCCCGTCCCGCCGGACGTGGCGCTGCAGCCCCTGCTGGCGCGCGGACAGGAAGCGCTGGAGTGGGCGCGACGCGGCGTGGAACAGCTGGCCGAGGAGTACCGGGCGGGCGGCCGGCGCCATGACGCCGGACAGCTGGTCGAGGTGATCACCGGGGCCGGCGCCATCCGCCAGCAGCTGCGCCAGCTCGCCTACGGGGCCCGCAGCGACCTGCGGTGGTTCTGCAAGGCCAATCCCGTGGCACTGCGCGCCCAGGACAACGACGAGGAGTTCGAGCTGCTCGCCCGCGGCATCCGCTACGAGGCGATCTACGAACGGGCCTGCCTGGAGGCGCCCGGCATGGTCGACAACGTCGCCCAGGGCATCCGCGCCGGTGAAGTGGCCCGCGCCACCGGCACGATCCCCGTGCGCCTGGTCATCGTCGACAGCTCCGTCGCCGTCTGCCCGCTGATGCCGAGCAGCACGACCGGCGCCCGGGGCGAGCCGACCGCCGCGATCATCCGCAGCAGCACCCTGCTGGACGCCCTCGTCGCCCTGTTCGACATCCAGTGGGCGGCGGGGACCCCGCTGCACGTCACCGAGACGGGCGAGCTGGCCGACTTCGCCGGCGGCATGGGACCGGGCGGCAGCCTCTCCGGCGACGAGCGCTATCTGCTCTCCCTGGTCGTCGCGGGCGTGGCGGACAAGGCGATCGCCACCCAGCTGGGGGTCAGCCACCGCACGGTGCAGCGCCGGATCACCGCGCTGATGCAGCGGGCGGGTGCGAAGACCCGTACGCAGCTGGTCTGGCAGGCGGCGCGGCGCGACTGGCTGTCGTAGGACGCGCGGAAGCCGCGACCGGTCCCGGTCGCGGCTTCCGGACCTCGTGCACCGCCTCCTACCTCAGCGCGTACGCCCGCTCGATCTCCTGCGTCACCTCGTTGCCCGCGTCGTCCCAGGCGCGGACCCGCAGGGTGACGTACCCGCTGGTGCGGGCGGCCGGGGGATGGGTGACCCGGACGCGGTAGGTGCCGTCGCCCCGGGCGGACGTCGCCGCGGCCCGCCAGCGCCCGCCGTCGTCGTACGAGACGGACACCTCCATGCCCTTCACGGAACGGCCCGTCAGGCCGTCCTGGTGGCGGGCGCTCACTCCGAAGGCGAAGGACCCGGAGGCGGGGACGGAGCCCCGGAGGTCGGTGGCCACGTCGTAGTCGAGCTGGAGGAGGGGAAGCAGCGACTCCTTGCCCTCGGCCGGACGGGGGGCCGTGAACGACCAGCGGGTGCTGGTGGCCCGCGAGAGGGTGCCCTCGGGGCTGGTGCGCTTCACGTCCAGGTCCAGCTGGTAGCGGCCGTCGTCCCCGCCCGCGGGGAAGACGCCCCACGCCCGGGGGCCGTCGGCGAGAACCTTGCCGTCGCGACGGAGCACGGCGCGGGTCTCGTCGGGGTACGGGGCCTCGGCCTTGGTACCGGGCAGGGCGAAGCCGTAGTGGCCGGCGGTGCTGTCGGCGAACTCGGGGATCCCGATGGTCAGCTGGTCGTCCTTGCGGAAGGCGAGCCCTTCGACCCCCCGGGGGATCGCCGGGCGCACCACGGCGCCGTTCCAGCTCTCCGTGACGCGCTCACCGGGCCGGTAGGTGCGCTGCGGGCCGAACATGCCGGTCCCCACCGCCTGGTACGCCCAGGTGGCCCGGGGGTTGACCCAGTGCAGCCACCGCGTGTCGGCGGGGCCGCTCAGGTATTCCGTACGCTCCTGCCCGGCGCGGACGTAGCGTGCCCGTACGGAGAGAACCCCGTTGTCCCCCTCCCAGGGGCGCCAGGACGGCCGGTCCTCCGTGAGGTAGCGGGACCCGTTCGTGTCCGGGTAGCGCGAGACCACGGTGGCCGTGTTCCCCGGTGCGACCGTGTGGACGACACGCTCGGGGACGCGCTGCCGGGAAGACTGCACGACGTCGTAGACGTAGGGGCTGTCCGGGGTGCCCTTCAGCTCCAGCACCGTGCCCGGCCTGCGCAGCCGCTCCGCGGTGGCGTGGGAGGCGTACAGTCCGATCGCCGGAAGCCGGGCGCCCACCGGCTGCCAGGGCGCGGCCGAGTACAGGTTGCCCTCGGCGGTGGTGACGGCGGCCGCTGCTCCGGCCCGGGCGGCCTCGGCCACCGCCTCGTCGTACTCGAGTCCCTCCAGCGCCACGAGCACCGCCACTCCGCGGACGTCCGTGCCCCGGGCGCGCAGCGCCGCGTAGTCCTCGGGCCGTCCGTGACCGGCGTCCACCACCCGCAGGCGCCGCGCGTCCCGCACGGCGGGGGAGTTGTGCAGCAGCCGGAGGGGAACACCGGCGGCGGTGCCGGAGACCGTGCGTGCGCTGAGCAGCGGCGCGGCCAGCTGCCAGCGGGACGAGAACTCGAATTCGCCCTCGGTGTACTTCTTGGTGGGGGTGACGTAGAGGCGGTACCCGCCGCTGTGCCCGCTGGTGTAGAAGCTCATGAAGCTCCGGTCCCCGGCCGTCCAGTGGGTGGAGAAGACCACCGAACCGCGCTGCTCGGCGGGCTTGGGGGTCCGGATGTCCACCGGGACCGCCTTGCGCGCGTCGAGCACCACGTCCGTGGCGCCGTCCACCCGCAGCTGGGGGTCGACCACCAGGCTGGCGGACGCGTTCTCCTCCGTGGCCTGCGGGATGACGCCGTGCAGGTAGTACGTGCCCGAGGGCACCGCCACCGCCGCGGTCTCCCCCGCCGGCACCGACCCGATGATGTCGAAGCGGCCCACGGGGCCCAGCAGGATCAGCGGGGAGATCGTCGCCGGCTGCCCGGCGCGGTCGATGCCGCGCAGGGTGACCTTGTGCTTGGCCGGTTCCTTCGTCGCGGAGAGAACGGTGTGCGTGACGGTCTGCCCGTCGGCCGAGGTGCCGGTGAGGCGGCCGCCGTAGACGCCCTGCGGCAGCGCGGGCGCGTCGAGGGTCACGGTCACGTCGGCCGTGCCATGGGCGGGAACGGTGACCTGCGCGGGGGCGCCGATCACGCCCGCCGGGGCCGGGGCGTCGTACATCCCGTCGAAGGTGGTCGCCAGGGCGAGGGTGACGGGCGCGTCGCCGTCGTTGGTGTAGGTGACGTCCACCTGCTGCCGGCCCGAGTCGGGTGTCAGGGAGCCGAAGCCGGTGGTGCCGGTGGCGTTCACCTGCTGGCGCACCGAGCGGGCCACGTCCACCCGGCCGGTGCCCTGCTCGTAGACCGTCCGGTCGGGGGCGGTACGCGTCGTGCTCATCAACGCGTCCTTGAGCCGCGGGGCGCTCCAGTCCGGGTGCTGCGCGGCCAGGATCGCCGCCGCGCCGGCCACGTGCGGGGTCGCCATGGACGTACCCGACGCGGCGGTGTAGGACGCGTCCACCGGGCTGCCCATGGACGTGCCGGCCGCGCGGGCGGCGACGATGCCGACGCCGGGAGCGGTCAGGTCGGGCTTGGCGCCGTTGTCCCCGACGCGCGGGCCGCGGCTGGAGAAGGCGGCCAGCTTGTCGTCGCGGTCGACGGCGCCCACGGTCAGCGCGCGGGCCGCGGCGCCCGGGGAGCCCACCGTGTAGTCGGCGCCCGAGTTGCCCGCCGCGACGACGAAGAGGGTGCCGGTCTCCTCGCTGAGTTCGTCGAGGGCGATGCTGAGGATGTCGGTGCCGTCGGTGGGCCCGCCGCCCAGGCTCATGCTGACGACGTCGGCGCCCGAGCGGGCGGCCCATTCCATCCCGCCGAGGATGGCGGAGTACGGCCCCGAGCCGGTGTTGTCCAGCACCTTCCCGATCAACAGCCGGGCCCCCGGTGCCACCCCCTTGCGCGAGCCGCCCGAGGCGGCGCCGCTGCCGGCGATGGTCGAGGCGACGTGGGTGCCGTGGCCGTTGCCGTCGTTCGCGGTGGGGTCCTCGGTGAAGTTGCGTACCTCGCCGAGCCTTCCGGCCAGGTCGGGGTGGGTGGCGTCGACGCCGGTGTCCAGGACGGCGACGGTCGCGCCCTTTCCGTCGTAGCCCGCCTGCCACGCCTCGGGCGCACCGATCTGCGCGGTGCTGCGGTCGAGGGAGGCATGGGCCTTCGCGTCCAGCCACAGCTTCTCGACGCCGTCCTCGAAGGCCGCGTTCTTGAAAGCGGAGCTCCCGGAAGTGTTCTTCGCGCCGCCCCCGGCGAGGCTCCTGGCGAGCGCGTCGTCGTCGATGGCCTTCCAGAAGCGCCCGGCCTGCTTCTTGTCCGCCTTCAGCGCCGAGCCGCGCAGGCTCTTGATGACCAGGCCCTTGCGCGAACCGGCCGGCGCCCCCTTGGCGGTGGGGTTCGTGCCGCCGGTGTAGCGGGCGATCAGCGGGATGGCGGAGGTGTGGGCGTCGTCGTAACCCTGCTCGACCAGGGAGGTGATGTTGAACAGCTGCCGGTCCAGCTTGCCGGAGGCGATGTACGGGAGCGCGGCGCGGGGCAGCACGTACAGCTGCTTGTCGATCTCCAGCTGGCTGAAGTCGGCCTCCGTGGCGCCCGGGGCCGGCTCGACGGAGACGGCCTTCCGGCCGCCGGGGAAGGTCTCCAGCCGCACCCGGTCGCCGGTCACGAGCGTGACGGAGACGACCCGGGGGCGGCCGGTGGAATCCGCGCCGGCGGAGACGGGCGCCGGAGCGGCGCTCGCGCCGGAGACGACGGGGGACAGGGTGGCGACGAGTACGCCCGCCGCCAGAACGGCGGCAGAGCGGTGCCGTATGTGCATCGGAACCTTTCCAGGAAGCAAGGAAACGGACACGCGGTGCGGCTCAAGACTGGGGCCCCCACTGATCACCGCACCAGACCTCTCCGGTGCCGTGCTTGCGACATGTCGCCAAGACGACACGGGGAATCCATCGCGCGTACCGAGACGATCGCCCGGCCGGGGGCGGCTCCTCCCCGTCACCGGAAACGGCCCGTCACCCGGGATCCCGCCGGCCGGACCGGGTGCGGGGCCCGACGCCCCCGACCGGCCCGGACGTGTCCCGGAACGGGGCGCGGAGGGCCGCGCCCGGCCGTGCGCGGGTGCCGGGGCGCCATGCGCCCGCCGTACGCCCCGCCCGGGCCTCGTAGAATCGAGCCCACCATGGCTTACCTCGACCACGCCGCGACCACACCGATGCTTCCGGAAGCGATCGAGGCGATGACCGCCCAGCTCGCCCTCACCGGCAACGCGTCCTCACTGCACGCCGCCGGGCGCCGGGCCCGCCGTACCGTCGAGGAGTCGAGAGAGTCCCTCGCCGAATCCCTCGGCGCGCGCCCCAGCGAGGTGGTCTTCACCTCCGGCGGCACGGAGGCCGACAACCTCGCCGTGAAGGGGCTGTACTGGGCCCGCCGCGCCGCCGACCCGCGCCGCACCCGGGTGCTGGCCAGCCCGGTCGAGCACCACGCGGTGCTGGACGCCGTCCACTGGCTCGCCGTCCACGAGGGCGCGAACGTCGAGTACCTCCCCGTCGACCGGTACGGCCGCGTCCACCCGGACGTACTGCGCGAGGCGGTCCTCCGCGACCCCTCGGATGTCGCGCTGATCACCGTGATGTGGGCCAACAACGAGATCGGCACCGTTCTTCCGGTACGTGAACTGGCGGCCGTGGCCGAGGAGTTCGACGTGCCGATGCACGCGGACGCGGTGCAGGCCGTCGGGCAGCTGGACGTCGACTTCGCCGCGTCCGGGCTGGCCGCCATGACCGTCAGCGCGCACAAGATCGGCGGACCGTTCGGCATCGGCGCGCTGCTGCTCGGCCGCGAACACACCCCCGTGCCCGTGCTCCACGGCGGCGGTCAGGAGCGGCACGTCCGCTCGGGCACGCTCGATGTGCCCGCCGTCGCCTCCTTCGCCGTCGCCGGGCGGCTGGCCGCCGAGCGGCACGAGGACTTCGCCCGCGAGATCGGCGGCCTGCGCGACGACCTGGCGGACGCCGTGCTGGCGGCCGTGCCCGACGCGATCCTCGGCGGCGACCCGGCCCCCGGCGGCCGTCTCCCCGCCAACGCCCACTTCACCTTCCCCGGCTGCGAGGGCGACTCCCTGCTCCTGCTGCTGGACGCCCAGGGCATCGAGTGCTCCACCGGCTCCGCCTGCACCGCCGGGATCGCCCAGCCGAGCCACGTGCTCCTGGCCACCGGCACCGCCCCGGACCTGGCCCGCGGCACCCTGCGCTTCTCGCTCGGCCACACCTCCACCAAGGAGGACGTCGCGGAAGTGGCCCGAGCGATCGGACCGGCGGTGGAGCGGGCCCGGACGGCCGGGCTCAGCTGACCCGTCAGCGGATGCCCGCCGCGCGGACCAGCTTCAGATAGCGGTCCCAGTCCCAGTGCCCGCCCGGGTCGGTGTGGTCGGCGCCGGGCACCTGGGAGTGCCCGATGATGTGCTCGCGGTCCACGGGTATCCCGTACCGCCCGCAGACCGCCGCCGTGAGCCGGGCCGAGGCCCCGTACATCTGCGGGGTGAAGTCCTGCGGACGGTCCACGAAGCCCTCGTGCTCTATCCCCACACTGCGCTCGTTGTACGACCGGTTGCCCGCGTGGAACGCCACGTCCAGCTCACGGACCATCTGCGTCACCCGGCCGTCCTTGCGCACCACGTAATGCGCCGCCGCCCCGTGCGCCGGGTCCTGGAAGACCCGCACCGCGCTCGCGTAGCCGCCCTGGGTGACATGGAGGACGACCCGGTCGATCGCGTAGTCGTCGGGGCGGTCGGCCCGCCGCCAGTTCGCCTCGGAGGCACCGACCCAGCGGGCCCGGGCGTAGTCCACCTCGCCGGGTTTGCGGGGCTTCTCCACCCCGGGCAGCCGCCACCAGGCGCGCTTCAGGTCGTCCCGCGCCAGCGCCGCCGCGCCCACGGCCGTGGCGGCGGCGCCGATCAGCAGCCCGCGGCGGCCGATGCCGCGCCCGGACCCCTCGCCGCCGCCTGCGCTCGATGTCCCCTTGCTCCCCATGTGATCCACAACGCATATCGGAGAGCGTTCGGTTCCCGGCGCCCCGTACTCTGGTGGAGCTATGACTGAGACTTCCCAGCGCCCCCTCCGTGTGCTCGCCGCCATGTCGGGCGGCGTCGACTCCGCCGTCGCCGCGGCCCGTGCCGCCGAGGCCGGGCACGACGTGACGGGTGTGCACCTCGCCCTCTCCGCCAACCCGCAGTCCTTCCGTACCGGGGCACGCGGCTGTTGCACCATCGAGGACTCCCGCGACGCCCGCCGCGCCGCGGACGTGATCGGCATCCCGTTCTACGTCTGGGACCTGGCGGAACGGTTCCGCGAGGACGTCGTGGCCGACTTCGTCGCCGAGTACGAGGCCGGCCGCACGCCCAACCCCTGTCTGCGCTGCAACGAGAAGATCAAGTTCGCCGCGCTCCTCGACAAGGCCCTCGCGCTCGGCTTCGACGCCGTGTGCACCGGCCACTACGCCACGGTCGTGCGGGGTGAGGACGGCCACCGGCAGCTGCACCGGGCCTCGGACATGGCCAAGGACCAGTCGTACGTCCTCGGCGTCCTGGACGAGAAGCAGCTCGCGCACGCGATGTTCCCGCTCGGCGACACCCTCACCACCAAGGACGAGATCCGTGCCGAGGCCGAACGCCGCGGCCTCGCTGTCGCCAAGAAGCCCGACAGCCACGACATCTGCTTCATCGCCGACGGCGACACCCAGGGCTTCCTGGCGAG
The DNA here is from genome assembly GCF_042262625.1 of Streptomyces sp. NPDC056347. Lineage (NCBI taxonomy): Bacteria > Bacillati > Actinomycetota > Actinomycetes > Kitasatosporales > Streptomycetaceae > Streptomyces > Streptomyces sp. NPDC056347. The sequence goes on from NZ_JBHJQP010000094.1 coordinate 17,851, forward strand.
CCACCTCGGCACCGCCGAGGGCGACATCGTCGACGAGTCCGGCACCAAGGTCGGCAGCCACGAGGGCGCGTACGGCTTCACCATCGGCCAGCGCAAGGGCCTGCGCATCGGCCACCCCGCCCCCGACGGCAAGCCGCGCTACGTCCTGGACATCTCCCCGGTGAACAACACCGTGACGGTCGGCCCGGCCGAATCCCTCGACGTCACCGCGCTCACCGCCATCAAGCCCCGCTGGTGCGGCACCGCCCCGGCCGGACCGGGCACCTACACCGCCCAGCTCCGCGCCCACGGCGGCGAGACCGAGGTCACCGCCGAGCTGCGCGACGGCACCCTGCACGTCGCCTTCACCGAGCCGGTCCGCGGCGTGGCCCCCGGCCAGGCGGTCGTGCTCTACGACGGCACCCGCGTGGTCGGCTCCGCGACGATCGCCACGACGGTCCGCCGCCAGGCTGCGACGGCCTGAGCGGACCCCGCCGCGCGCGCTCGCGTCCGACCCCCGTACGGGCGGGAGCGCGCGGCGGCGGAGCCGCGTTTCTCAGGAGGCCCGGCGGGCGTACACGTCCTCCGTGAAGAACTCCGCCAGGACCGGGGCCACCGCCTGCGGCGCCAGGTCGCGGGTCTGGCCGGTCAGGGTGCGGTGCCGGGCGCGGGGCAGTGCGTCGGCCAGGGCGCGGGTGGACAGCCGCGCCGGGGTGGGACTGGAACCGCCGCAGATCACCAGCGTGCGCGCGGTGACGGCGGCGAACCGCTCGGCGGGGATCGAGCCGTCACCCAGCAGCGCGTCGTCGTACGCCAGGGTGTGGGCCATCGCGACCAGGCCGTTCCACAGCGGGGCGCGGCGCATCCGGGCGATCAGGTCGGACGGCACCCCGGTCACCGACAGATACAGCTCGACGGCCCCCGCGCGGTCCCCGCGGCCCAGCAGCTGGTGCAGCCGGGACGTGCAGCACGCCTTGTAGCGCAGCCCCGCCGCGCCCGGGGTGTACGGCGGCTCGTACACCGCCAGCAGGTCCATCGGGACCCCGGCGGCCTGCGCCTCCAGGGCGAGCGCCCCACCGGCCCCGACACCGAACACCGAGGCCTCGCCGCCGACCGAGCCGACGAGCGCCGCGAGGTCCTCGATCTCGCGCTCCCTGGCGTAGGGGCCGCTGTCGCCACTGGCGCCCCGGCCGCGCCGGTCGTACGTCACGACGTGGAAACGCGGAGCCAGCAGGCGCGCGAGCGGCGCCTCGGTCGCCGCCGTGCCCAGCGAGCCGCCGACCAGGACCACCGGCGGGCCCTCGCCCCGGTGCCGGTACGCGATCAAGGTGCCGTCGCGGGAGAGAATCTTGTCCATACGAGGGTGGACCGCCGCTCCCCGAAAAACTCATCGCTCCGGCCCAAGTTTTTTTGAGACTCCGTGAAACACCAGGTCACAGGCGTGGAACTGGTCCTGATGACCAGTCGGGGACGGTGGGGGCACCGACTGTCGGAGGCGGCGCATACGGTTGTCCCATGAAGATCTGTGTCTTTCTCTCCGCCGCCGACCTCGACGAGCGCTACACCCGGCCCGCCCGCGAATTCGCCGAGCTGCTCGGCAGAGGCGGACACACCCTCGTCTGGGGAGGCTCCGAGAGCGGGCTGATGAAGGTCGTCGCCGACGGGGTCCAGGAGTCGGGCGGACGACTGGTGGGGGTCTCCGTCGACTTCCTCGCCGCGAAGGCGCGCACCAACGCGGACGAGATGGTGATCGCCCGCGATCTCGCCGAGCGCAAGGCGCTGCTCCTGGAGAAGGCGGACGCGGTCGTGATCATGGTGGGCGGCACCGGGACGCTCGACGAGGCGACCGAGATCCTGGAGCTGAAGAAGCACGGCAAGCACGACAAGCCGGTGGTCCTGCTCAACACGGCGGGCTTCTACGACGGGCTGCGCCAGCAGTTCCAGCGCATGGAGGACGAGGGCTTCCTGCCCCTGCCCCTCACCGAGCTGGTGTTCTTCGCCAAGGACGGCGTGGGCGCCCTGGCCTATCTGGAGGAGTGGTCCGGACTGCGGTGACCGGGCGGCGGGGTGCGATCATGACGAGCATGTCCACTCATGTCATCACCGGCGCCGGATCCGGCATCGGAGCCGCCGTCACCCGCCGTCTGCTGGAGCGCGGCGACGAGACCGTGCTGATCGCCCGTGACGCGGGCCGGGCCAGGGAGCTCGCCGAGCTCCACCCCGGCGCGCGCACGCTCGTCGGCGACCTCTCCAACCCGGACCGGCTCTCGTGGGCGCTCGCGCACCAGAAGATGCCGGAGCGGGTCGACTCGCTGCTGCATGTCGCGGGCGTCGTGGAGCTGGGGCCGGTCGGCGAGCTGACGCCCAAGGCCTGGCACCTCCAGCTCAACGCCAATCTCGTCGCGCCCGCCGAGCTGACCCGGCTCCTGCTGCCCCAGCTGCGCGTCGCCCAGGGCCATGTGGTCTTCGTCAACTCGGGCGCCGGCCTGGCCGCGCACGCCGAGTGGAGCGCGTACGCCGCGAGCAAGCACGGCCTGAAGGCGCTCGCCGACGCGCTGCGCCAGGAGGAGCACGGCAACGGGGTCCGGGTGACCTCCGTCTACCCCGGCCGCACCGCCACCCCCATGCAGGCCAAGGTCCACCGGCAGGAGGGCAAGGAGTACGACGCGTCCCGCTGGATCGACCCCGAGTCGGTGGCGACCTCGATCCTGATGGCCGTCGACCTGCCCCGCGACGCGGAGGTCAACGACCTGACGGTCCGCCCCGGCCGCTGACCGCGAGCCGGGCGCCGGGGCGGGCGGGGCACCTTCGCGGGCTGTCCCGCAACCCCCGGCGGGCCAGCCCTTAGGCTTCCCGTGTGAGCGAGAAGAGCGAGTTCAGCGGTTGCCCGGCCACCGGGATCGGGTCCATGCCCGGGGGAGACGCCCGGGAGGCGGCGAAGACCGTCACCGGTTCCTTCGCGGGCGGTGAGGGGCTGCCGTACCTGCCGGAGCTGCCCGCCCGCGGGCCCGGCGCGGACATGATCGGACGGACGGTCGGACTCCTCGTCGACATGTACGGGCACGTCGAGCCCAGCGGCTGGCGGATCGGTGACCGGCCCGGCCGCGACACCCGCCGGGCCCGGTCCTGGCTCGGCGAGGACCTCGACGCGCTGGAGGAGTTCACCCAGGGGTACGAAGGGCCGCTCAAGGTCCAGGCCGTCGGGCCGTGGACGCTGGCCGCCGCGCTGGAGCTCCGGGGCGGCGAGGCCGCGCTCGGCGACCCCGGGGCCTGCCGCGACCTGGCGGGCTCGCTCGCCGAGGGGCTGCGCGCCCACCTCGCCGAGGTGCGGCGCAGGGTGCCCGGTGCCCGGGTGGTCCTCCAGCTCGACGAGCCGTCGCTGACCGCCGTGCTGCGCGGGCGGATCAGGACGGCCAGCGGCTACCGCACCTACCGCGCCGTGGACCGCCAGATCGTGGAGGGCACGCTGCGCGACGTCCTCGCGGCCGCCGGGGACGGGGCGACGGCCGTGCACACCTGCGCCCCCGAGGTGCCGTTCGCGCTGCTGCGCCGGGCCGGGGCCGGTGCCATCTCCTTCGACTTCTCGTTGCTCACCGAGCGTGAGGAGGAGGCGATCGGGGAGGCCGTCGAGGGCGGCACCCGGCTCTTCCTCGGCGTGGTGCCGGGAACCGACCCGGCCTCGGGGGGATTGTCCGACCCGGGCGGTAGCGTCATGGGGGTCAGGACGCTGTGGCGCAGGCTGGGGCTGAATCCGGGGACTCTTTCGGAGTCCGTGTCCATCACCCCGTCGTGCGGGCTGGCGGGTGCCTCGCCCGCGTACGCGCGCGCCGTGCTCGCCCACTGCGTCCGGGCCGCGAGATCGCTCGCGGACAACCCTGAGTAACGGGGCAACGGGTAACGGGAGGACGAGACGATGGCCGGCGAACAGCAGACGGCGGTGCCCGCACAGGCCCAGGAGCGGCACATGCTCCTCGCCGAGCAGGTCGAGGAGCACCGCTTCCGGTATTACGTGAACGACCAGCCGATCGTGAGCGACGCCGAGTTCGACCGGCTGCTGCGCGAGCTGGAGGCGCTGGAGGAGACGTATCCCTCGCTGCGTACGCCGGATTCGCCGACCCAGAAGGTCGCCGGGCCGTACCGCACGGAGTTCACCTCCGTCGAGCACCGCGAGCGGATGCTCTCGCTGGACAACGCCTTCGACGACGCGGAGCTGGCCGCCTGGGGCGAGCGGATCGCCAAGGACGTCGGCACCACCGGCTACCACTTCCTGTGCGAGCTGAAGGTCGACGGCCTGGCGGTCAACCTCACCTACGAGCACGGCCTGCTGACCCGGGCCGCCACCCGGGGCGACGGCCGCACCGGCGAGGACATCACGCCCAACGTCCGTACGATCGCCGAGATCCCGCACCGGCTGAAGGGCGACCGGATCCCGGAGCTGGTCGAGATCCGCGGCGAGGTCTTCTTCCTGATGGACGCCTTCGACGGGCTCAACGCTCGGCTCCTGGAGGCGGGCGACAAACCCTTCGCCAACCCGCGCAACGCCGCGGCGGGCTCGCTGCGCCAGAAGGACCCGAAGGTCACCGCCACCCGCCCGCTGCACATGGTGGTGCACGGCATCGGCGCCCGTGAGGGCTTCGACATCGACTGCCTCTCGCACGCCTACGAGCTGCTCCACGAGTGGGGCCTGCCCACCGCCAGGCACAACAAGGTGGTCGGTTCCCTGGACGAGGTGCGGGAGTTCATCGCGTACTTCGGTGAGAACCGGCACTCGGTGGAGCACGAGATCGACGGGGTGGTCGTCAAGCTCGACGAGATCCCGCTCCAGGGGCGGCTCGGCTCCACCTCGCGCGCCCCGCGCTGGGCGATCGCCTGGAAGTACGCCCCGGAGGAGGTCAACACCAAGCTCGTCAACATCCGGGTCGGCGTCGGCCGGACCGGCCGGGTCACGCCGTACGCCCAGGTCGAGCCGGTCGAAGTGGCGGGCTCGGAGGTGGAGTTCGCCACCCTGCACAACCAGAACGTGGTGAAGGCCAAGGGCGTCCTCATCGGGGACACGGTGGTGCTCCGCAAGGCCGGTGACGTGATCCCGGAGATCCTCGGCCCGGTCGTCGATCTGCGCGACGGCACCGAGCGGGCGTTCGTGATGCCGACGCACTGCCCGGAGTGCGGCACGGAACTGAAGCCCATGAAGGAGGCGGACGTCGATGTCCGCTGCCCCAACGCCCGGTCCTGCCCCGCCCAGTTGCGTGAGCGCATCGCCTATCTCGCGAGCCGCAAGTGCCTCGACATCGACCATTTCGGCTATGTCGCCGCCGCGGCGCTCACCAAGCCGCTGGAGCCCGCCGAGCCGCCGCTGCGCGACGAGGGCGACCTGTTCGGGCTGACCATCGAGGAGCTGCTGCCGATCCGGGCCTATGTCCTGGACCAGGACAGCGGGCTGCCCAAGCGCGATCCGAAGACCGGGGAGGAGAAGACCGCCTGGGTCTTCGCCAACCAGCAGGGCGAGCCGCGGAAGAACGCCCTGGCCATGCTCGACGCCATCGCCGCGGCCAAGCAGGCGCCGCTCGCCCGGATCCTCACCGGGCTGTCCATCCGCCATGTGGGCCCGGTCGCCGCCGCGGAGCTGGCCCGTCAGTTCCGCTCCATGGACCGGATCGACGAGGCGACCGAACAGGAGCTGGTCGAGGCCGACGGGGTCGGGGCCATCATCGCCGCGTCGGTGAAGCAGTGGCTCGCCGAGGACTGGCACCGGGAGATCCTGCGCAAGTGGCGCGAGGCCGGGGTCCGGATGGAGGACGCGGGCACGGGCGAGGCCGAGGGGCCGCTCCCGCTCGAAGGACTCACCGTTGTCGTCACGGGCACACTGGCCGAACACACCAGGGATGGCGCGAAAGAGGCGCTCCAGAGCCGCGGCGCGAAGGTGACGGGTTCCGTTTCGAAGAAGACCTCCTTCGTGGTCGTCGGCGACAACCCCGGTTCGAAGTACGAGAAGGCCGTGCAGCTGAAGGTTCCGGTACTGGACGAGAGCGGCTTCGCCGTCCTGCTCGACCAGGGGCCGGACGCGGCGCGCGAGGCGGCGGTGCCGGCCGAGGAGGCTGCGCAGTAGGGCGGAACCCCACCGCCGCGCGGCACGGGACCGGCGCGAGGGGCTCCGGGGCGCCGCCGGCGGTGACCGCCGGCCGTCCGGGGCCGGCGACGGGCGACGACTGAGGGCCGGCGGGCAAAAGGGCGGATCAAGGGCTCGGCGGGGCAGAGCGGGACGAGTGTCCCGAGGGGTTGCCGGTTCACCCGATCGGTGCATAGCAGATGCTGACGGACGGTCGGTTCGCATTCGGGCAAGAGCGTCCGAGCGCTGCCCGTAAGCACCTTCCGCGGCCTACTGTTGAGACGTGCACCCGCCGTGCCCGGCCGTGGGCGTGGGATACCGGGCCGTGGTGGCGGGAGAGCGGAACCAACAGGTGACATCGGCATCGCCGGCTGTGAGAGGGACGGAATGAAACCGACCGAGAGCGCCGCACCGGTGTCGCGGCTGCAAGGTTTCGTCGGCCTCACACCCAAAGTGGGGGCCGTTCTCATCGTGATCGCTGTTGTTCAGATCGCGACCGGTTTCTATCGCACCGTGAGCGAAGGCAGTGCGCTCTTCCCCGACGGCAGGGTCGGCTGGGCCCTCGCCGTCCTGACCGGGATCATCGTCGGCCATCTCGTCGCGCTCGGCCGCGACCGCTGGTGGGGCGGGACGGGTTCCGGCGCCTCCCTGACCCTGGCCGTGCTGCTGCTCTACGGCTGGGTGCCCGCCGGTCTGGTCAGCCTCGTCGTGGTCGTCCTCGTCGGCATCGCCCGCAGACACCGCTGGTACCAGGGGCTGTTGCACGGCGCGGTGGACATCCTGGGCATCGGCGCGGCGGGGCTGGTGCTCGCGGTGTTCGGCGAGGCGCAGACCGTCGAGTCGCCCTGGCACCCACTCGACTGGGGCATCGGCGCCGTCCCGGAAGTCCTCCTGGCCGCCTCCACCTATCTCCTGGTCACCCGGGTCCTGCTGTGGTACGCGCGGACCCCGCAGGGCGGCGGGCTGCCGACTATCGCCAGGACCGCCCTGCTGCGGCAGGGGATGGTCGCGCTCGGCCTGGTCGCCATCGCACCGCTGATCTGCGTCGTCGCGATGGCCACCCCGGTGCTCCTGCCGCTCTTCGCCGTTCCGCTGATCGCCCTGGACTCGGCGCTCTGGATCGCCCGGGCCCGTGCCGAGGAGCAGTTGCGCGACCCGTTGACCGGGCTCCCCAACCGGCAGTGGCTGCTGGAGCGCACCTGGACGGCCCTGGAGGAAGCCGAGTCCGTCGGCGCCAGGGCCGCTCTGGTTCTGATCGATCTCGACCGTTTCCGCGCGGTCAACGACACCCTGGGGCATCTCGCGGGCGACCGGCTGCTGCTCCAGATAGCGGAACGGCTCCGGCTCGCGCTGCCCCGGGGCGCGGAGGTCGCGCGGCTCGGCGGCGACGAGTTCGCGGTGCTCCTGCCGACCGCCGATTCCACCACCAGCGCCCAGCGGGTCGCCCGCCACCTGGTCGCGGAGCTGTCCTCCCCGCTGGACCTGGACGGCCTGACCCTGGTCCTGGAGGCGAGCGCCGGGGTCGCCGTCCACCCCGACCACGCGCTGGACGCGGAGGGGCTGCTCAGGCGCGCGGACGTGGCGATGTACCAGGCCAAGCGGGACCGTACGGGCGTCGAGGTCTACGAGTCGAAGCGGGACAGCAACACCCCGGACCGGCTCGGGCTGCTGGGCGACCTGCGCCGCGCGCTGGACGCCGGCGAGGTCGAGCTGCACTACCAGCCGAAGGTCCGCTTCGACGGCCAGGTCGCCGGGCTCGAAGCGCTGGTGCGCTGGGTGCACCCGGAGCGCGGCCGGGTCCCCCCGGACGAGTTCATCGCCATCGCCGAGTCGTCCGGCCTGATGCCGCACCTCACGGAGTACGTGCTGGAGACGGCGCTGGCGCAGGTCGCCCGGTGGCGGGCCCAGGGCCTGTTCGTCCCGGTCGCGGTGAATGTCTCCCCGCGCGACGTCCACACCCCGGGCTTCGCCGGCGGCGTCGCGGCCCGGCTCGCCCGGCACGGCGTCCCGGCCGGGGCCCTCCAGCTGGAGATAACGGAGCACGTGCTGCTGGAGGACCCGCAGCGCGCCGCCGACACGCTCGCCGGGCTGACCGGGCACGGCGTGAAGATGTCCCTCGACGACTTCGGCACCGGATACTCCTCGCTCGTCCATCTGCGGCGGCTGCCGGTCAGCGAGCTGAAGATCGACCGCTCGTTCGTGGCCCGGCTCGCCGTGGACAACGAGGACGCGGAGATCGTCCGCTGCACGATCGACCTGGCCCACTCGCTGGGACTGCTGGTCGTCGCGGAGGGGGTCGAGGACGACGAGACCTGGGAGCGGCTGCGGGATCTGCGCTGCGACGCGGTGCAGGGCTGGCTGGTCGCCGCCGCGATGCCGCCGCAGGAGACCACGGCCTGGCTGCGGGCGCGCGGGCGGCACGGCTGGCGGCGCCCGGCCGAGCTGGCGGCCGCGGCTGCTGCCGCCGCGGCGGCAGCGGCCGCCGGTGCCGCACCGGAGCTGGAACAGCGCCCCGGCGCCCGGACCACCACCCCCCGCCCGGCCCCGCGTCCCGCGACGCCCCGGGGACACGCCACGACCTGAGCCGGCGAGCGACGGCCCTGTCCGGCGCGGAGCGCCCCGGCCGGCGGTGCGATGACCACGGGCCGGTACCGGCCCGCAGCGCTCCGGGCCGGTCCGGCGGTGAGCGCGGGCGGTACGGCGATGACCGGGCCGGTACACGATGACCGGGCCGGTACGCGGCGTTCCGGGCCGACCCGCGACGCCCCGCGCCGGCCCGGCCGGTTCGCGCCGGCCCGGTCGGTGCGGGCGAGCCGCCCCGTACCGGGAGACCGCCCCGGGGCCCGGGTCCCGGGGGCGGAATTCCTCCTCCGGCCAGGACGTACGCCCGGGTGGCGGAACCGGTGGCGGGCGACCCCATAGGATTGGGGGTCGGTGGCACATTTCCGCCTGCCGCGCGACACCTGGCACGCACGCTCGCCGCGTCGCCGAACCGCCCACGTGGCCCCGCCACGAGGGCGCTCCGGCGCCCTGCGATCGCACGCACCGGACACCGCGCGGCCCGCCCTCGGGACGGACGGTGGAAATGTGCCGTCGGTCCCGGCCAGAACCACACACCAACCCCTGAGGATCGCTGCATGCCTGGCATCACGCGCGAGGAGGTCGCCCACCTCGCCCGGCTGGCGCGTCTGGAGCTGAAGGGCGAAGAGCTCGATCACTTCGCCGGTCAGCTCGACGACATCATCGGCGCGGTCGCCCGCGTCTCCGAGGTCGCCGACCAAGACGTACCGCCGACCTCCCACCCGCTGCCGCTGACCAACGTCATGCGCGCGGACGAGGTCCGTCCGTCGCTCACCCCCGAGCAGGCGCTCTCCGGCGCCCCGGCCCAGGAGCAGCAGCGTTTCAAGGTGCCGCAGATCCTGGGGGAGGACTAGAAACCATGACGGACAACAGCACCATCATCAAGCTCACCGCTGCCGAGATCGCCGGGAAGATCGCCTCCGGCGAGCTCACCGCCGTCCAGGTCACCGAGGCCCACCTGGCCCGGATCGACGCGGTCGACGAGAAGGTCCACGCCTTCCTCCACGTCGACCGCGAGGGCGCCCTCGCGCAGGCCCGCGCCGTCGACGCGAAGCGGGCGGCCGGTGAGAAGCTCGGCCCGCTGGCCGGTGTCCCGCTCGCGCTGAAGGACATCTTCACCACGAAGGACATGCCGACCACCGTCGGCTCCAAGATCCTCGAGGGCTGGGTCCCGCCGTACGACGCGACCCTCACCCAGCGCCTGAAGGCCGCCGACGTCATCATCCTCGGCAAGACCAACATGGACGAGTTCGCCATGGGGTCCTCCACCGAGAACAGCGCCTACGGCCCGACCGGCAACCCCTGGGACCTCACCCGCATCCCCGGCGGCTCCGGCGGCGGCTCCTCGGCCGCGCTCGCGTCGTACGAGGCCCCGCTCGCCATCGGCACGGACACCGGCGGCTCGATCCGCCAGCCCGCCGCCGTCACGGGCACCGTCGGCGTCAAGCCCACCTACGGCGGCGTCTCCCGCTACGGCATGGTGGCCTTCTCCAGCTCCCTGGACCAGGGCGGACCCTGCGCCCGTACCGTCCTGGACGCGGCCCTGCTGCACGAGGCGATCGGCGGCCACGACCCGATGGACTCCACGTCCATCGACGCCCCCGTACCGCCGGTCGTCGAGGCCGCCCGCAACGGCAGCGTCGCGGGCATGCGCGTCGGCGTCGTCAAGCAGTTCTCCGGCGAGGGCTACCAGGCCGGTGTCGTCCAGCGCTTCAACGAGTCGGTCGAGCTGCTGAAGTCGCTCGGCGCCACGATCGTCGAGCTGGACTGCCCCTCCTTCGACCTGGCGCTCTCGGCGTACTACCTGATCGCCCCGTCCGAGTGCTCCTCCAACCTGGCCCGCTTCGACGCCATGCGCTACGGCATGCGGGTCGGCGACGACGGCACGAAGTCCGCCGAGGAGGTCACCGCGCTCACCCGCGAGGCCGGTTTCGGCGACGAGGTCAAGCGCCGCGTCATCCTCGGCACGTACGCGCTCAGCTCCGGCTACTACGACGCGTACTACGGCTCCGCCCAGAAGGTCCGCACGCTCATCACGCAGGACTTCGAGAAGGCCTTCGAGCAGGTGGACGTCATCGTCTCGCCGACGACGCCCACCACCGCCTTCCCGATCGGCGAGCGCGCCGACGACCCGATGGCGATGTACCTCGCGGACCTGTGCACCATCCCGACCAACCTCGCGGGCAACGCCGCCATGTCGCTGCCCTGCGGTCTGGCCCCCGAGGACGGACTGCCGGTCGGGCTGCAGATCATCGCCCCCGCCATGAAGGACGACCGGCTCTACAAGGTCGGAGCCGCCGTCGAGGCCGCCTTCGTGGAAAAGTGGGGTCACCCGCTGCTGGAGGAGGCTCCGTCGTTGTGAGCGCACTGACCAAGGCCAAGGGCTTCAAGAAGTCCAAGGCCGGTACGTACCTGTCCATCGGCACCACCGCCTTCGGGGCGGTCGGCGTGTTCAAGCAGGCCAAGCAGGCGCGCTTCGAGCACGACACGCTCCGGCTGGTCGACGCCGTCGTCTCCGCCGCCGCCATCGCCACCGGTGTCGCCCTGCTGCTGCGCGAGCTCAAGCGCCTCGGCGACGACGACGTACTGCTGGGCTGAGAGGGAAGTTTCACCGTGACTGTCACCGACCTGGTGTCGTACGAGGACGCGCTCGCGTCCTACGACCCCGTCATGGGCCTGGAGGTCCATGTCGAGCTCGGCACCAAGACCAAGATGTTCTGCGGCTGCTCCACCGAGCTGAAGCAGGACGCCAACTCCCAGACCTGCCCGGTCTGCCTCGGCCTGCCCGGCGCACTGCCGGTCGTCAACGAGATCGGCGTCGAATCCGCGATCAAGATCGGCCTCGCGCTGAACTGCGAGATCGCCGAGTGGTGCCGCTTCGCCCGGAAGAACTACTTCTATCCGGACATGCCGAAGAACTTCCAGACCTCCCAGTACGACGAGCCGATCGCCTACGACGGCTATCTGGACGTCCAGCTGGAGGACGGGGAGATCTTCCGCGTCCACATCGAGCGCGCCCACATGGAGGAGGACACCGGCAAGTCGACGCACGTCGGCGGTGCCACCGGCCGTATCCACGGCGCGTCCCACTCGCTGCTCGACTACAACCGGGCCGGCATCCCGCTCATCGAGATCGTCACCAAGCCGATCGAGGGCGCGGGCGCCCGGGCCCCCGAGGTCGCGAAGGCCTACGTCGCCGAGCTGCGCGAGCTCATCAAGGCGCTCGGCGTCTCCGAGGCCCGCATGGAGATGGGCCAGATGCGCTGCGACGTCAACCTGTCGCTGCGCCCCAACGGCACCGAGACCTTCGGCACGCGCTCCGAGACGAAGAACGTGAACTCGCTGCGTTCCGTCGAGCGGGCCGCCCGCTTCGAGATCCAGCGCCACGCCGCGGTGCTGTCCTCCGGCGGCACGATCGTGCAGGAGACCCGGCACTTCCACGAGGAGGACGGCTCCACCACGGCCGGCCGCATCAAGGACAACGCCGAGGACTACCGCTACTTCCCCGAGCCCGACCTGGTGCCGGTCGCCCCGGCCCGCGCGTGGGTCGAGGAGCTCCGCAAGGGCCTCCCCGAGCTGCCGCGGCTGCGCCGGGCCCGGCTCAAGGAGGAGTGGGGTGTCTCCGAGCACGACATGCAGTCCATCCTCAACGCCGGCGCGGTCGACCTGATCGTCGCCACGACCGACGCGGGCGCCCCCTCGGACCAGGCCCGCAAGTGGTGGATGGGCGAGCTGGCGCGTAACGCCAACGAGACCGGCCGCGGTCTCGACGAGCTGCCGATCACCCCGGCGCAGGTCGCCCGGGTCGCGGCGCTCGTCACCTCCGGCGACCTCAACGACAAGCTGGCCCGCCAGGTCATCGAGGGCGTCCTCGCGGGCGAGGGCGACCCGGACACCGTCGTCGAGAAGCGCGGCCTGAAGGTCGTCTCCGACGAGGGCGCGCTCTCCACGGCCGTCGACGAGGCCATCGCGGGCAACGCCGCCATCGCGGACAAGATCCGCGGCGGCAAGGTCGCGGCGGCCGGCGCGCTCGTCGGCGCGGTCATGAAGGCCACCCGCGGCCAGGCCGACGCGGCCCGGGTGCGCGAGCTGATCCTGGAGAAGCTCGGCGTCGAGGGCTGACCCCGCACCACCCGCACGTCCCCGAGGGGCGGCGCACCCGCGAAGT
>NZ_JBHJQP010000095.1:0-30374 GCF_042262625.1 Streptomyces sp. NPDC056347
CAGGAGGGACGGCACGCGGATCGCGGCCCCGCCACGATCCGCCGGACGCTCCTTACGGAAGCCGCCAGTCGACCGGCTGGGCTCCCTGGGACAGCAGCAGTTCATTGGTGCGGCTGAACGGGCGCGAGCCGAAGAAACCCCGGTCCGCGGACATGGGCGAGGGGTGCGCGGACTCGATCGCCGGGTAATCCCCGAGAAACGGCCGGAGGTTGCGGGCGTCGCGCCCCCACAGCACGGACACCAGCGGCTTGCCGCGCGCGGCCAGGGCCCGGATGGCCTGCTCGGTGACCTCCTCCCAGCCCTTGCCCCGGTGCGCGCCCGGCTTGCGGGGCGCGGTCGTGAGCGCCCTGTTCAGCAACAGGACGCCCTGCCGCGTCCACGGCGTCAGGTCGCCGTTCGAGGGACGCGGGTGCCCGAGGTCCGCGTGCATCTCGCGGAAGATGTTGTCCAGGCTGCCGGGGACCCGCGTCACCTCGGGGGCGACGGAAAAGCTCAGTCCCACCGCCATGCCCGGCGTCGGATAGGGGTCCTGACCGACGATCAGGACGCGTACCTCGTCGAAGGGCTGCTGGAACGCGCGCAGCACGTTCGCCCCGGACGGCAGATAGGTGCGTCCGGCCGCCACCTCGGCGCGCAGGAAATCACCCATCGCCGCGATGCGTCCGGCCACAGGGGCGAGTGCTTCGGCCCAGCCGGGCTCGACTACTTCGTTCAACGGTCGTGGTGCCACGAAACGTCACTCTACCGGCGTACACGGACAGTCCCGCTCCCGAAGACCGCTCCCCGGGGCCGGGCGTCCGGGCCTGGGGATAGGCTGCCGCCGTCATTCGTCTTCCCTTCCCTGGAGCCGGACATGAGCGCACCGCGGCGATCACCGGAAGCCACCGCCGCGCCGGGGGCCCACGTCCTCGGCGTGGACTCGGGGGGTTCGGGGCTGCGCATCGCGCTGGGCACCGCCGACGGGGCGGACCCGGTGGCGACGGAGGACTGCGAGGCCCCGGTGCGCACCGGGCCCGCGGGGATCGACGCGGGCCATCTGCTGGAGCAGCTGCTGCCCGCCGTCCGCCGGCTGCTGCGGCAAAGCGGCGCCGGGGACGGCCGCGAGGTGGCCGCCGTGGCGATCGGCGCGGCCGGCATGGCGACGCTCGGCGACCAGTTGCGCGCCGAACTCCCCTCGGCCCTGGAACAGGCGCTCGGGGTGCGGCGGCTGGCACTGGCCGCCGACGGGGTGACGGCGTACGCGGGCGCGGTCGGCCAGCGCCCGGGGGCGGTCGTGGCGGCCGGAACCGGCATGATCACGCTGGGTACGGATCTGACGAGCTGGCGGCGGGCCGACGGCTGGGGCCATCTGCTGGGCGACTGCGGTGGCGGGGCCTGGATCGGCCGGGCCGGGCTCGACGCGGCGATGCGCGCCCACGACGGGCGGCGTGGCGGGTCCGCCGCACTGCTGTCCCGGCTGGAGGCGGTGTTCGGGCCCGCGCCCGAGCTGCCCTCGCTGCTCTACCCGCGTTCCGACCGGCCTGCCGTGCTGGCCTCGTTCGCGCCCGAGGTCGCCCGGTGCGCGGGGCACGATCCGGTCGCCGCGGGCATTCTGCGCGAGGCCGCGGCGCATATCGCGGAGGCGGCCGCGGCGGTCTGCCCGGCGGCGGGGGCCGATGGCGGGCCGTGCGAAGTGGCGCTGACGGGCGGCCTGTTCCGGATGGGCGATCCGCTCCTGGTGCCGCTGCGCGAGGAGTTGTCCCGGCAGGTCCCGCAGGCCCGGGCCGTCCCCGGATCGGGTGATCCGCTGGCCGGTGCGCTGTCCATCGCGCGGGCGCTGGCGGTCGGGGATCTGCGGCTGCCCCTTCACCCGACATTGCTCCGGGTGCCTGGTGAGGAGCCTGGACAGGCGACCGTCTAGGCACCGACAGAGCGGAATAGTCACCAGTTAAGCCACTCATCGGATAAAAGCGGACAGATGACGCCTGTCTGGGCCCTCCCCGAACAGAGGCGTACCCAAAACCAGTAGCATGCGGCGCCATGAGCACCCCCACTGGGCCCGCTTCCGGCCTGCCTGTACGAATGCCGCGACCTCGCCAGTCCGGACGGCACCGCCGCCCGGAGCCCGTGGTCGCACCCGAGGGCGCCGCCGCGCTCGTCCTCGCCGTTCCCGGTACCCCTTCTCCGGCCACGCGCAGCCTGGCCGAAGAGGTCATCAGCATCGCCCGTTCCGAGCTGCCCGGCCTCAACGCCCGGATCGGCTACCTCGACGGCGATGACGACGAGTACCCCGCGCTGAGCGCCGTTCTGACGCACTGCGCGGCCGAGCGCGTCGCACGCTACGAGCAGGCGCGGGCCGCGGGCCGTGAGGTGCCCGAGCCCGAGGGTCCGTCGGCCGTCGTCGTCCCGCTGCTCGCGGGGCCGGACAGCGCCCTGATCCGGCGGATACGACAGGCCGTGATGGACAGCGGCACGCAGGTCGAGCTGACCGATGTACTCGGTCCGCACCCGCTGCTCGCCGAGGCGCTGCACGTGCGGCTCTCGGAGGCCGGTCTGGCGCGCGCCGACCGGGCGAGGCTCTTCACGGTGGCGACCGCCGCCGACGGCATCGTGCTGGCCACGGTCGGGGGCGACGAGGCCGTGCAGGCCGCCGGGATCACCGGCATGCTGCTGGCTGCCCGTCTGGCGGTGCCGGTGATGGCCGCGGCGCTCGATGTCGAGGGTTCCGTCGCCTCGATCGCCGAGCAGCTCACCGGCTCCGGCTCGGTGCAGCTCGCGGTGGCGCCGTACCTGGTCGGCCCGGAGGTGGCCGAGGGGCTGCTGGACGCCGCGGCGAAGGAGGCCGGCTGCCTGGTCGCCGAGCCGCTCGGTGCCTACCCGGCGATCGGCAAGCTCGTGCTGTCGCTGTACATGACGACGCTCGGCATCACGCCGGTCGCGCCGCAGGGCGCCCAGGCGCACTGACCCGGCCCGTCGGGTCCGCCCGGCGGTCCGCCCGTCCGTCCTCGATCGCCGTACGGGCCCGGTCCTGCCGGGCTTGTACGGCGATCGTGCGGTGCGCGCGGTGAGGTGACGCCGCGTGGGCGCCCTCAGGCGAAGATCACGCAGGAGGCGGCAGGGGCGTCCAGCGAGCCCGCGTGGCGCGGGATGCCGGTCGCCGGGTCGATGTCGAACCAGCTGACGTCGCCGGAGCGTTCGTTGGCCGCGTACAGGCGGCGTCCGGTGGGGTCGAGGGCGAGGTCGCGCGGCCAGTGGCCGCCGCAGTCCACGGTGGTGACCAGCGTCGCCCGCTCCCCCGTGGCGTCCAGCGCGAGGACCGAGAGGGTGTCGTCGCCCCGGTTGGCGGTCCAGAGGAACCGTCCGTCGTGGGCCACGACCACCTCGGAGGGATAGGTCCGCGTATCGCCGTCCCGTGCCCCGTCGGGGAGCACGGAGGTCTCCCCGACGGGTTCGAGGGCGCCCGCGGCGGCGTTCCACCGGCATACGGTGACGGTCGGGGCGAGCTCGTTCAGTACGTAGGCGTGACCGCCCGCGGGGTGGAAGGCCAGGTGGCGCGGGCCGGTGCCCGGCCGCAGCGGGGTCTCGGCGTGCACCCGCAGCTCCCCGGTCGCCGGGTCGAGCGCGCAGATCCGTACCGAGTCGGTGCCGAGGTCCACGGCGAGCACCCAGTTCCCCGAGGGGTCCGGGAGCACCTGATGGGCGTGCGGGGACTGCTGCCGGTCGCGGTCCGGCCCGCTGCCGGTGTGTGTGAGGACGGAGGCCGCCGGGCCGGGGGTGCCGTCGGCCCGCACCGGCAGGACGCTGACGCTGCCGGAGCCGTAGTTGGCGGTGAGCAGATGACCGACGGCGAGCGCGAGATGGGTGGGACCGCTGCCCTCCACCGGGCGGAGCCCACCGAGCAGCCGGGGGGCGTCGCCGCTGACGTCCAGGGCGGCCACCGCGCCGTGCTCGGTCTCACTGACCGCGTACAGCGTCCGGCCGCCGGGCCCCGGACCGTGGCCCAGGGCGAGGTACGAGGGGTCGGGGACCTCGGCCGTGCTGCCGAGGACGGTCAGCGCCCCGGTCGCCCGGTCGACCGCCGCGGCGGTGACGCCCCGGCCGCCCGCCGAGGTGAACGACCCGATGAATGCCCGCACCACGACGTCGTCGCCCACCGCAGCGTCCGTCACCGTTTCTCCCCTTCTCCGCCGACCGACCGCGACGGAACGCGCCCGTCGTGGTCCTGCGGGGCGACGGTAGCAGCCGCGAGAAAGGTCCGGACCAGCGCCTCGGCCCGTCGTGGTTCAGGCGAGGGACGGCACCCCGGCGGCCCGGCGGAGGGGGACGGCGAGTTCGAGCAGGGCCTGCTCCAGCGCGTGGAGGTGGGTGAGTACGGGCCCGGCGGCGGTTGGTACGGGTGCGGCGGCGGACGGGCGACGGAACGCGCCGACCGGCTGTTCCGTGAGCGCCTCGACGGCGGCCTCCACCCGCCGGCACGCGTCGGCGAGCCGCACGTCGTGCGAGGCGTCGGGGTCGGCCGCGGCGGCGGCGAGACCACGCACCTCGCGGGCGCAGTCGTCGAGCAGGGCGAGCACCCGCCGGGCCCGGCCCCGGCGGGCCCTCATCGGGTTGAGCGGATGCACGAGCGGCGCGAGCGACAGCCGCACCCGGCCGAGGATCGCCTCCAGTTCGGCGACGCGCGGTGCCGGGTCGGCGGCGGCGTCGCCCGCCAGCCGGGCAGCCGTCCCGGCCGTGCACGCGTGCACGCAGCGCAGCGCCCGTTCGACCCACGCCTCGGTCACCGCGTGCGTGGTCACCGGCAGTACGAGCAGCACGGCGAGCGCGGCGCCCAGTGCGCCGACCGCCGTCTCGGCCACCCGCAGCGCGAGCAGTCCGGTGTCGAGCACGCCCAGCAGCCCGTACAGCATGCTCGCCATCACCGTCACGGAGAGCATCATCCAGGTGTACGAGACGGCGGCGGTGTAGAAGATCCCGAAGACTCCGGCCGCGACGACCACGGCGGCGACCACCGGCTCGTGGTGGAGCGGTACGGCGACGGCGAACCCGAGGACGATCCCGAGCGCGGTGCCGAGGAACCGCCGGAAGCCGCGTACCAGCGTCTCCCCGCGCGAGGTGGTGTTGACGAAGACCCACCAGGTGGCGCCGACGGCCCAGTACCACCGCTCGCCCGAGAGCGCCTGCCCGACCGCGAGCGCCAGCCCGGCACCCACCGTCGCCTGCACGGCCTGCCGGGTGGTGATCCGCCGCAGTCCCTCCCCGCCGGTCGGTGCGGGGACGGCGGCCGGGGCCGGGAGGCGGCGCTCGTAGCACCAGGCCCCGAACCGCACGGCGGCGGCCGCGGCCAGGGACAGCAGCACGGCCGCATACAGCTCGGGCAGCTGGCCGGGCACGGTGTGCAGGAACTGCGCGGAGAAGAAGGTCATGAAGGCGAACACCCCGAGCGAGTGCCCGCGCGGGCCCCACCGCCGCGCGTACACCCCCGCTCCCACGACGGCGAGGAACGCGAGGTCACGGGCGAGGGGTACGTCGTGCAGCACGGCGGCCAGCGCGAGCACCGGCAGCCCGGCGACGGGCAGCAGGGCCGTCGTCACCGCCTGCCCGCGCACCGTCGCGTCGGTCACCGTGAACAGGGCGAGCAGCGCGGCCAGACCACCGGTGATCGCCGCCACCAGCGAATGGCCGGCCGTGCCGCACAGCGCGACGGCGAGCCCGATCCCGAGCACGCCCCGGCTCGCGAAGCGCAGCCGCACCCGCCCCGGATCCGGCGCCACGAACACCCTCTTCAGCAAGTTGCCCCGCCCCTTCCGCACCGTGACGCGTCACGGTGCGTGTCGTCACATGAGAAAGGCGCCGCGGAGATCCCTCGCGGGATCCGCAGCGCCATCGATGCAGATATTTCAGCATCCGTTCTACTGATGGTTCAAACCGGACCGGAGATGCTGTACCAATGGCACAGGATCTCCGTTCATTGCCGGGCCACCGCAGAGCCAACGGTCCACCGGGTGGGCCGATCGGTGCGGCGCCGCCCGGTCACCGGGCGTTCGACGGCGCCCGCTCGACGGGAGTCAGGAGGCGGTTCAGGTGGCGGGCCGACGCCTCCCACGACCAGGACTCCTCGACCCAGGCGCGGCCCGCCTCGCCCATCGCGGCCCGGTCGGGGTCCAGGAGCACGCCGGTCAGTGCCTCGGCCACGGCCTCGGTGTCGGTGCCGTCCACGACCCGGCCGGTCCGCCCGTCCAGGACGGTGTCCGGGGCGCCGCCCGAGTCGCCGACGACCACCGGCAGTCCGCTCGCCGCCGCCTCCAGGAAGACGATGCCGAGCCCTTCCGCCTCCAGCCCGGCCCGCCGGGTGCGGCAGGGCATCGCGAAGACGTCCGCGGCGGCGTAGTAGGCCGGGGTGTCGTCGTGCGGGACCCCGCCCGCGAAGTGGACCGCGCCCTCGGCGTGCCGTTCCGCCAGCTTGCGCAGCCGTGCCTCGTCGGGGCCCTTCCCCACCACCAGCAGCACCGCGCCGGGCACCCGTCGCCGGATCAGCGGCAGGGCCCGGATGAGCGTGTCCTGCCCCTTGCGCGGCACCAGCCTGGCCACGCAGAGGATGACGCGCCTGTCGTGCAGCCCGAGCGCGATGCGCGGGTCGGGTCCGGCGACGGGTCGGGGGCGGAACGCCTCTGCGTCGACCCCGGGGACCAGGCGGCTCATCTCGGCCCGCGGGCCGAGCGCCGGCTCGATCCGGGCGCGGGTGTACTGCCCGAGGTAGGTGACGACGTCGACCCCGGTGCCTATCCGGCGCATGAGCCGGCGCGCGCCGGGCGTCCTGGCCCACCAGATCTCGTGGCCGTGGGTGGTCGCCACGATGCGCCGTACCCCGGCGCGGCGCAGCGCCGGTGCCATCAGGGCCAGCGGGGCGGCGGCACCGAACCAGACCCGGTCGCAGCCGTGCGCCTCGGCGATCTCGACGGCCCTGCGGGTCACCCGGCCGGTCGGCAGCAGCGTCCGGCCCGGGTCGCGCACCACGGGGAACGGGAGGTTCGCGTCGTAGGCGGTGTCACCGGGCTCGTGCGAGGTGTAGACGACCACATCGTCGTCGGGGACGCGGGTGGCCATCGCGTGCACGAAGGTCTCGATGCCGCCCTGGCGCGGCGGGAAGTCATTGGTGACGACAAGGGTGGAGCCCATGGGGTTCTCGGTTTCCTTCGGTTGTCGGGGAACGGTGCGGCTGTCGGGTGGGGGGTGCTCCGGGCCGTACGGAGCACGCCGGGGCGCGGGGAGACGAGCAGCCCGGTGCCCGGTCGGGGGCATGGCTGCTCACCGGGTCGGCCGGGGCCGTCCGGTCACGCGTCGGTGGTGTGCGGGTGCGGTGTTACGCGGAAGCGGTGTACGTGGGGCGGGTGCGGCGTCGCGCGTGAGTGGTCCCGGGCGGGCGCGGTGCTACGTGGGCGTCGCGGCCGGCGGTGCTTCGGCGGGCGGGCGTTCAGTGGCCGCCGGGGCGTACCAGGCCGGTCTCGTAGGCGTGGACGGCGGCCTGGGTCCGGTCGCGCAGCCCGAGTTTGGCCAGGATGCGGCCCACATGGGTCTTCACGGTCTGCTCGGCCACCACGAGGCACTCGGCTATCTCGGTGTTGGACAGCCCCCGGGCGATCAGGGCCAGGACCTCGGTCTCGCGCTCCGTCAGCTCCCCCGCCCGGTCGGCGGACGGGGCGCGCGGGGCGGTGCTCACCCTGGCGAACTCGGCGATCAGCCGCTTGGTGATGTTCGGGGCGAGCAGTGCGTCGCCCTCGGCCACCACCCTTACCGCGCGGGCGAGTTCATCGGCCGAGGCGTCCTTCAGGAGGAAGCCGGAGGCGCCGGCGCGCAGTGCCTCGTAGACGTACTCGTCGAGATCGAAGGTGGTCAGGACCAGCACCTTGGTGGTGGCGCCGTCGGCCCCGGTGACGGCACGGGTCGCCTCGATGCCGCCGAGCCGGGGCATCCGGATGTCCATGAGGACGACGTCCGGGGCGAGTTCGGCCACCTTCTCCACGGCGTCGGCGCCGTCCACCGCCTGGCCCACCACCTCGATGTCCGGTTCCGCGTTGAGCAGCACCGTGAAGCCCTGGCGGACCATCATCTGGTCGTCGGCGATCAGGACGCGGATGGCCGTCATCGGGGATCCTCGGCGGGGTCGGCGGGCCGGGTGGGCTCCGCTGCGGGCAGTGCGGGCAGTATCGCAGTGACGTCGAATCCTCCGTCGGGGGTGGGTCCGGCGGCGAGTTCACCGCCCAGCATCGCGGTGCGCTCGCGCATGCCGAGCAGGCCGTGGCCCTCACCGCGGGCGGGCGGGGCGGGCCGGGCCGGCGCGGTGTTGGTGACCCGGACCATGACCCCGTCCGGCTGGTGGCCGACCTCCACCCGGACCGGGGCGCCGGGGGCGTGCCGGATCGCGTTGCTGAGCGCCTCCTGCACGATGCGGAAGGCCGACAGTTCGACTCCCGGTGACAGCGGGCGCCGTTGCCCGGTGGTCGTGGCGGTCACGGCGAGTCCGGCCGTACGCGCGTTGCCGATGAGTTCGTCGAGCTGGTCGAGGGTGGGCTGCGGGGCGTGCCGGGCCGCCCGCGGGGGGGAGGGGTCCTCGGAGCGCAGTACGCCGAGGACGCGGCGGAGTTCGGTGAGGGCGTCGACCGCGTTGCGGCGGATTCCCTCGACGTTCTCCCGCAGCTCGTCGGAGGGGTTGTCGACCAGGTGCGGGACGACCTGGGCCTGGATGGAGATGACGGACATGTGGTGGGCGACCACGTCGTGGAGTTCGCGGGCGATGCGGCTGCGTTCCTCCAGCAGGGTGCGCCGGGCGCGCTCCTCGGCGGTCAGTTCCTCCTGCACGACGAGCCGGGTACGGGTCATGGCCAGGCTGCGCAGGGCGGTGCCCAGCGTCGTGGCGACGGCGAGGACGGCGAGGCTGGAGACCGAGCCCGGACCGAGGTTCCAGGAGACCGTCGCCCCGCAGGCGATCCCCACGACCGCGGTGACCGCCAGGGCCCCGGCACCGGCCCTGGGCCGTACCCGCAGGGCCAGCAGGAACATCACCCCGGCCTGCACCGCGACGCAGGTCGGGTTCCAGGGATACACCTCGGGGGCGGCGGGCCCGGAGAACGCCGCGGGCCCGAGCCGGGCGAACTCCTCCGGGCGGGGAACGGCGTGCGCGGCGAACGGGGTGACCAGCACCGTCACGATCACCGATGCCCACCAGGCCGGGACCGGGCGGTACAGGACGGCGACGAGCGCCGCCGCCTGGGCCCCGGCGAACAGGATGCCGAGGTCGACGCCCGCGCCGAACCGGAAGGCGTACAGGTTGGTGTTGGCGACGAGCAGGCCCACCGCGGCCATCACCAGCGGGACCGTGATCACCGGCCGCCAATCCAGCCAACGCGGTTGTCCGTGGCCCCCCTTCGGGCCGGCCCCCGTGGTCAGGAGGTCCTCGCGCAGCGTACGGGGCAGGGCCCGCAGCAGTCGCACCGAACGCTTCACCATGTCTCCCCGTTTCACGGTTCGCACCCTAGACACCTCTGGCCGCCGTCCGTCGGGGGCGTCCCTCGCGGACGACCAGGCTCTTCCCGCGCGGCCGCCGCTGCCGCTCGTACCCGTGGAAGGCCGCCCGGCAGAGTGCCAGCGCGAGGGCGAACACCGGCAGCCAGGCCAGCCGGGCGAGCACCCAGCCGGGGTGGTCGGGCAGGGTGTGCAGTCCCGGCAGGCGCGTACCCGTCGTCAGGCCGAGCGCGGTGACCGCGATCATCGCGGTCTGGTGCCAGAGGAACACGGTCATCGCGGAGAGGTTGAGCACCGCGACCACCGCCCAGAGTGCGGGGCGTCGCAGCAGCCGGCGCAGCGGGCCGAGCAGCAGCAGTGCCGCACCGCACTGCGCGAGGCCGAAGGTGACCACCGCGAGGGTCGGCGGGTCGAGGTTGGAGATCTCGGTGCCGGGCACGCCGACCATGGACGCGGGGTAGCCGCCCCACCGGACGAGTGCGGCGGTGGCGGCGGCCCCGCCGAGCAGCAGGGTCCAGCCGGTCCGGCGGCCGCACAGCTCGCCGCGTGTCCGGGCCGCGCCGAGGCAGTACGGCACCAGCCAGCCGGCCGCCACATTGACCGAGGCGAACGCGGTGGGTGTGTCCAGGCCGAAGCGGTAGAGGTCGACGACGAGCACGACGGCGAACGGCCAGAGCGGATGGAGCCGCGCCACCAGCGGGGTCGCCGCCGTCAGGACCATGAAGACCACGACGAACCAGAGCGGGGACCAGACCAGTTTGCACAGGGCGCGCACGGTGTCCTGGTCGGTTCCGGAGGCGAGCATGGTCACCGCCGCGACGGACCATACGGCCAGGACCACGGCGACGGGGCGCAGCAGTCGGACCGTCCGGTCCCTCAGCCACCGGCCGTAACTCTCGCCCCGGGCGCGGGCCGTGGCGTGACTCCGCGCTCCGACCAGGCCGCCGACCATGAAGAAGACCGCGAGGGTCTGGAAAAGCCAGGAGGCCGGGACGAGTCCGGGCAGGTAGCGCAGCGGGCTCGCGCCGTGCAGGGTGCCGCTGTCCACGACCAGCGCGGTCACCAGCCAGTGGCCGAGGACGACGCCGAGGATGGCGAGGGCGCGCAGGGCGTCGACGGCACGGTCGCGGTCGGCGGGGGTGGCGGATTCGATCCGCCGGGCGAAGTCACGCACGGTGCCCTCCCGGGGGTTGTGCGGACGCGGCCGTGCCGGCCACGATCCGGGCGATGTTCCGCAGTGGTTCGGATCCGGCTCTCAGGTAGTCGCTGTGGCCGCCGTCGCCCGCCGCGAAGGTCCGGGCGCCGAATCCGGGCGAGACGGGGTCGGTGCCGAACCCCACCTCCAGGAAGGGCAGGCGCAGCCGGACATGCGGTACGTCGGCGATCCAGTCGTCGCGGGCGCGGCCCGCCCAGACGGTGGCCCCGGTGCGCAGGGCGGCGGCGTCCGGGTAGCCGGTGCCCGGGCTGCCGTACAGGACGATGTCGGCGACTCGCAGCCCGTGCGCGGCCCGTGCGCAGACCACGGAGCCGTAGGAGTGGCAGAGCAGCGTGGTCCGGGCGGCGGGCTTCAGCCGCTTCAGTTCGTCGACGAACGCGGTGAGTCCGGGGGCGGCCTCGGTGGCGCGGGCCGGGGTGAGCGCGTCGCGGCTCACCGTGCTCGGGGTCCGGTATCCGAGCCAGGCGATCACCGCGGTGCGGCCGCCCAGTTCGTGGAGCAGGGCGCGCGATCCGTCGCGCAGCCGCCAGTAGTGGTCGAGGTCGATACCCGCGCCGGGGACCAGTACGGCGATCCGTTCGGCTCGTGCCAGGTCGCCGTAGACCTCGGCCGAACGGCCGCCGTCCCGGCCGTCGAAAGTGAGGAAGTCGCGGGCGGGGCCGGCCATCTCGCGCAGGGCGGCGGCCCGTACGCGGTCCCCGTGTCCGGCCGCCGCCCGCTCGGCCGCGACGATGTCGTCCCGGGTGGCCGTGTACCGCCCGGCGAGGGCCTCGGGGTCCGCGGTGCGCAGCGGGACCTGGGCGGACGGCGCGGGCGCCGGGACGGCCGCGGGGCGCGCCGCGCCGGAGACCGGCACGGCCACCGAGGCGGCCACCAGCACGGCGAGCAGGCCGCGGCGCAGGCGGACGCTGCGCGGTGGGGACGGCATGAGGGGGTGATTCCTTCCGTACCTGGCGGTTTCGGAGCCCGGACGCGAGGGACGCGGTGGCGGTACAGAAGCTAGGTACGGGGCCCTGTA
The DNA here is from genome assembly GCF_042262625.1 of Streptomyces sp. NPDC056347. Taxonomy (NCBI): domain Bacteria; kingdom Bacillati; phylum Actinomycetota; class Actinomycetes; order Kitasatosporales; family Streptomycetaceae; genus Streptomyces; species Streptomyces sp. NPDC056347. The sequence goes on from NZ_JBHJQP010000095.1 coordinate 11,733, forward strand.
GTCGGCGTCCCACCGGGGTGTGAACCTGTTTTCTAGCTCTGGAGGACTACAGGTATGACATGTCGTCGGTCCGGCTCCGGGGCCGGCGGCGAAGGCCGGAACTGTGCCGTTGGTACAGTCTCAGCCCGAATTGCCGGACCAGAAAGGGGCCAGCGGACCATGGCGGTGGACGACCTCGACACCCGTATCCTGCGGCTGCTGATCGAGCAGCCGCGTACCAGCGTCCGCGAGTACGCCCGCATCCTCTCCGTCGCGCGAGGCACCCTCCAGGCGCGGATCGACCGGCTGGAGCGGGACGGTGTGATCACCGGCACCGGGCCGGTGCTGTCCCCGGCGGCCCTGGGCCATCCGGTGCTGGCCTTCGCGCATCTCGAAGTGACCCAGGGGCATCTGGACGAGGTCGGCGAGGCGCTCGCGGCGGTGCCGGAGATCGTGGAGGCGTTCTCGACGACGGGCGGCGGGGACCTGCTGGCGCGGGTCGTGGCCCGCGACAACGGGCATCTGGAGGACGTGATCCAGCGGCTGATCCAGTTGCCCGGTGTGGTCAGGACACGTACGGAGGTGGCGTTGCGGGAGCGGGTGGCGCACCGGCTGCTGCCGCTGGTCGAATCGGTGGGCCGGACGGCGGCCGACCGGAGGTGATCACGGGTCGGGCATGCCGGGCATGCCGGGCGGCGGGGCCGCTCGGCGGTCCCGAAGGCCCGGTGGACCGATATCCTGATCTTGCCGCGCGCCCCCCACCCCCGTCCCGGTTGCGGTCGGGTCGCCGCCGTGGCATCAGATGCAGAAGCGGCCCACGATCCGAGAATGGTGTACAGGTGCTGGTAGCAGGTCGGTACCGGTTGATATCCCCCATCGGCCGCGGCGGCATGGGCGAGGTGTGGCGTGCCGCCGACGAAGTGCTCGGCAGGGCCGTCGCGGTGAAGCTGCTGCTGGGCGACCACGCGGACGAGTCGGCCACCGCCCGGTTCCGCCTCGAGGCGCAGACCGCGGCCCGGCTGAGCCACCCTCATCTGGTGGCGGTGTTCGACTTCGGCGCCTGGGAGGACCGCTTCTATCTGGTGATGGAACTCATCGAGGGCCGGAGCCTGGGCGCGATCCTCACGGCCGAGGAGCGGCTCGGCGCCGAGCAGGTCGCCCGGATCGCCGGACAGGCGGCCGCCGGGCTCGCCGCCGCCCACCGACAGGGCATCGTGCACCGCGACATCAAGCCCGGGAACCTGATGCTGGACGCCGAGGGCTCGGTCAAGATCGGCGACTTCGGGATCGCCCAGTTCGTCGACGACCCGTCCGCGGCGCTGACCACCACGGGGCAGATCGTCGGCACCAGTCTCTATCTCGCCCCGGAGCGGGCCCTGGGGCGCACGGCCGGTTCGGCCTCCGACATGTACTCCCTCGGCTGTGTCATCTACCAACTTCTGCTGGGTGAGCCGCCGTTCCGCTCGGACACGGCGACCGCGACGCTCTATCAGCATGTCGACACCGCACCCGTGCCGCTGCGGCAGCGGGGCGTCGACCTGCCGCCGGCCTTCGACTCCTACCTCCTCGGACTCCTCGCCAAGCAGCCCGAGGACCGGCCCGGCGCCCAGGACGTCGCCGAGTGGTTCCAGAGCGACGCGTGGCGCGGGCAGCCGGAGCCGCTGCCGATGTACGCCCCCGCCCCGCATCCGGCCGCCGGTGTCCCGCACCGCGCCGCACCCGCCCCGGGCCGCCCGCACACACCGGCCGGCGCTCCTCCGTACGGCGCCGCGGCGGCGCCCGGCCCCGCCGAGCAGGGCTCGGGCCCGGCGACGTACCGGATGCCGCAGTCGGGCGGTCACCGCCGCCGCCAGCCGGACCGCTCCGCACCCGCCCTGAGCACCGGTGCCCGGGAGGCGATCCGGCGCCGCCCGCGGGTGGCGAGCGCCGTCGCCGGAACGGTCGCCTTCATCGCCGCCGTGTACCTGGGGATGACCTTGTTCTCCCAGGACCCCGACGACTCGGGCACCCCGGACCCGGGGACCTCCGCGACCAGCGAGCCGCAGTCGCAGGACGCGTCGGGCGCCCCGCTGCCGCCCGCGCAGGACTCACAGGACTCGCAGGACTCACAGCAGGACAGCCAGGACAGCCAGGACGACCAGGACGACTAGTACCAGATCTGATCGCCGTGCCACCCGCAGTCGAACTGGACGGCGGGCGCGGTGTTGGCCGTACTACCGTCCTTGATCGCAAGGCACTTTCCGCTGTTGTAGTTCTCCAGGCCCCAGCCTTCGATCGTCTTGCCGTTCTCGATCATGCCCTTGCCGTTGAGGGCCCAGTACTGGTCGATGTATGGTGCGGGCGTTCCGCAGGGGTACTGGGTGACGGGAGCGAAGTTGTCCTTCCGGGCGGCGTCCACCGACAGGCACATTCCGCTGTTCTGGTTCTGGATCGTGTACCAATCGCGGCTGCCGTTGTCGGTCGTGAAGGCAAGCTGAAGGACCCAGAAGTGATCGTCCCACTCCCCGCAGGTGAACTGGTTCAGCTGCGCGGCGGGCTCCATGCTGCCGCCTGGTACAGCGAGACACAGGTCCGACCGGCCGTTCGTAATATGCGCGTATCCGCCGACACCGGAACTTCCGGGAATGTCCAGTGCGTTCGCCGAAGACGACCCGACCGTGAACACCACGGCCAAGGCCGCGGCCAAGACCAAGTACACGTGCTTCGCTCTGCGCATCGAAACCTCCGGTGACGGGTGTCAGCCTGCGAGAACACCGGCTTGTCCGGTCTGCTGCAGGTTGCTGACTTCCTGGCCATCGTGGAGCGCAGGGGAAGCAGGGACTTGGCAGCGAGTGCACAGAACATGTGCACTCAGCGCCAGGATCATCTTCGGGCGGATTCGTTACGAGGTTGCTGAAGCCCCACCGCTCGGCTATCGCACCGATCGGCTGACGCTTCAGGAGGTGGTCGCCGAGACGAGCGGAAGCACACCCGCCTCGGGTACAAGCCGGCACTCGACCGGGCGGTTTCGTCACCGAGGCGGGAGAGCACGGACTGGGCCGCTCACGCGGCGGGTTCACCACCAAGCCGCACCTGACCGTCGAGCAGGGCCAGAAGCCCCTGTCGATCGTGATCACGGCGGGGCAGCACGAGGACTCCCCGCGGTTCGAGCCCGTGCGGGAGAAGGTCCGGGTGCGGCGTGTCGGGTCCGGCAGGCCCCGCACCCGGCCGAACCGGGTGCGGGCCGACAAGGCGTACGCCTCCCGCGAGAATCGCGTCTACCTGCGGCATCGCGGGTTCCGCTGCATCATCCCGGACAAGGCATACAAGGCCCGCCGCCGAGGTTCGACAAGGTCGACCATCGCGAGCGGCATGACGAGAAGCTCGCCGTCCGCTGCGAAGCAGCCGTCAGCGGTGGCCCAGCACGTTGACCACCCGTCCGCTGGGGTCACGGACGAAGAACCGCCGCACGCCCCACTCCTCGTCCTGCAAGGGGTGCACGATCTCCGCGCCGCTCTCCCGCACGACCGCATAAGCCGCATCCACGTCGTCCACCTCCACGCTCATGTCGGGGGTGACAGGCGCGGTTCTGTCACTGGTCATGATGCTGATCTGCGCTGCCGGGGCGGACGGGGAGGCCAGCGTCATGATCCAGCCGTGGTTCATGACCTCCTCGAAGCCCAGCAGGCCATAGAACTCCCGGCTCTCCTGCGCGGCCTCCGACTGGATGTTGGGTACGACACGGCGAACGGTCATCAACGACTCCAAGTGAGGGCAAATGCGTCTATGTCTCCCCAGGAGTACTACGCCACGTCCGCCACCGCACACACTTTCGCAACACGCTTCATCACTTGTCCAGGTGATCGTGTGCGGAGCCGGATGGCAACGGCTGCTGCTGCGGCGGCCATCCGCGCCCAGGCGGACCTGGCCGGCGAATCCGCCCCGCGAGTGGGCCAAGCCCTTGCCTCCGTCGGCCCCCGGCCTGGACCTGCTGGAGCAGACGCTTCCAGGTCCCCTCGGCCGACCACGGACGACGGCGTTCATGGACGGTCTTCCACGGCCCCGACCTCTCGGGCAGGTCACACCACCGCGCCCCGGTCCCCACCCGGTGCGGAATCCCTTCGATCGCCTGCCACAACTCCCGTTGCCGGCCGGCAGGGACGGCCGCGGTCGTGCCCGATCGGCATCCATCGGGATCGGCCCGGCCCATGCTCACCTCAACGATTCGGGCACGGCCGCCCGTCACGTGGACAGCACGGCATCTGCGTACCGGCCGCTCTTCGGCCCGGAGAGGAAAACCCGGCGGCGTGGCAGGTCGATTTCCGCGACGACGACGGCAATCTCCTCTCCGACCTCGAGGTCTTCCACCGGATTTTCCGCAGGGCGGCCGTCGATCTCCCTGAAGGGGATCAGCCCGAAGATCCCGTCCCCGAGGTCGACGAGGACGCCGATGGGAATCACCCGCTCAACCGTCCCACGGAATTCCTGGCCCACCACTGTACGGTCGGCGAAAGCCTGAAAGGGGTCGGGTTCCAGTGCCTTCAAGGACAGCCTGGCCTCGGCGTTGCAGGTGTCGAACCCGATGAACTCGCACGACACACGCTGCCCTGCTCGAACAACATCGGTGGGCACGTCGAAGCGCCGCCAGGACAGTTCGGGGATGCCGAGGAACCCGACACCGGGCAGAGTGGGATGGCCTGGCCCGTCGTCCAGGGCCACGAAGACCCCGAACCGTTCGATCGCCGCGACGGTGCCGGACAGGATGTCGCCGCGGTGCAGGGACTCCAGGAACGCCCAGAGTTCCGGGCTCTCGGACTGCCAATCCATAACCGCGACCCTGGCACACGACGTCGTGTGCCGGCCAGGCCCGTGTACGGCGGGCGGGGACCGCGCCCGTGCCGCCGCCATGGACGACGTGGCGATCGGCGCGGCCGCGGGTCCGGCCGCCGTCAGCTCTTGCAGTCGGCCACGTTGTCGCTGGTGCCGGGCACGGCGGCGGACCGCGCGGCCTGGAAGTTGGCCTCGAACGCGTCGAAGACCGCCGGCGTGGTGATGCGCAGCATGGCCTCGTCGTTGTTGCGCAGGGCCGGGCCGCTCCAGTTGTGGCTGCCGGTGAACATCACCTTCTGGGCGGTGCCCGCGTACATGCCGTCGACCATCCAGTTCTTCGAGTGCACGATCCGGTTGGGCGTCGCGGGGTCGCCGTCGTCGTCGTGCTGGTAGCAGCGGTTCGTGATGCCGGAGACGCCGTGCAGGGCGTTCCAGGTGCCGGAGTCGCTCTCGCTGTAGACCAGATCGACCAGGCAGCCCTGGCCCGCCAGCGCGCGCAGCTTGTCCGCGACGGCCTGCCGGGTGATCTTCAGCATCGCGGCGTGGACGGTGGTGCGGCGCGCGGTGCCCGCGGAGTCGGTCCAGCGGCAGGTGATGTTGTCCATCGCGTTGACCACGGTGTCCGTGGTCGCGTCGCTGCCCGCGCGGGGGAAGAAGTAGTACTTGTAGTCGCCCGCGTTGCCGTACGTGTAGGACCAGGCGGTGCGGTTCTGGGCCGGGAGACGGGTGAAGTAGTCCACGTAGCCGTCGTACATGGCGGTGTTGCCGGCGGCGGTCACCGAACTGTTCCAGTACCGGCTGTAGTTGGACGGCGTCAGGTTCGAGGTGAGCTGGACGACGACGTTCTTCTGGGCGCCGCCGCCGACGCTGCTCGCGAGCAGGAACTTGTTGTGGTTGATGCCCGTCTGCTCCGTGCTGAGACACGAACGGCCCTTGGCACACAGGGCCACCCAGGAGGCTGCGGAGGTGCTGGTGCCGAGGCTGCTCGTGAGGAGGTCGTAGGAGGCCCGGTACTCCAGGGTGCTCTCGTCGAGGACGACCTTGACGCTGACGCCCCGGGCCTTCGCCGCGCCGAGGTCAGCGGCGATCGTCTCGTCCCACAGGTGGTACATCGCGAGTCGCAGCACCGAGCCGCTGTCCGCGTTCGCGATCACGGAGCGGACCTGGGCGCGGATGGCCTGCTGTTCCGCGGTGGTGCCGGTCGGCTTGTTGAAGACCGGGCCGGCGGGGACGGTCGCCGCGTCGGCGGTCTGCGCGGGCGCGAGCAGCGCGGCCACGCAGCCGGCGACGGCGAGCAGCACGCCGGCCGCGCGCCTGCCCGGCGCGGAGGAACGCGGTGAGGCGGACCACCGGGACGTGGGCCATGAACGGGTTCTGGCGAGCGTCGGTATCATCGTCGGCTTTACTCTCTCTCATGCTTTCGCGTGGTACGGATCTCTCGGTCCGTCAAATCGGTTCAGCAAAGCACGACTTCAGCACGAGGTCACCCGGTTCGGGCGCCGGGTTCCCGGGGCGCCGAGGCGGGCGCGCGGCGCGGACGGCGCCGGGTGCGGGGCGCCCACGGCAACGGCCCGTGCCGCGCGCATCCGCGGCGCCGGGACATCCGGCGCCCGATTCCGGAGGGGGCGGGCAGCCAGGCTGCCCGCCCGCGCAGAGGAACACGCGGCGGACGACCGCTCGGCTCCGACGAAGGGCGGAGCCAGGGACACAACACCGTCGAACGGGCGATCGGCCAGAGTTGCTGCTCACCCGGTCCAGCAGCCCGGCCGGACTCAGTCGATCTTCTTGATCACCCGGGCGGGCACTCCCGCGACCACGGTGCCGACCGGAACATCACGGGTGACCACCGCACCGGCGGCGACCACCGCACCGGCACCGATGGTCACCCCCTGTGTGATCACGGCAGCCGTACCGATCCAGACGTCGTCCTCGATGACGATCGGGGCGAAGGAGAGGTACTCGCGACGCTGGGCCAGGGGCAGTGGATGGCCTCCGGTGACAAGGCTGACCTTCGGGGCGATCATGACGCCGTTGCCGATACGGATGCCTCCCCTGTCCATGAAGGTGCATCCCTGGTTGACGAAGACGTTCTCCCCGAACGTCGTGTTGAGCCCGTACTCGGTGAAGAACGGCGGGTAGATCGTCACCGATTCCGGCAACGGGCCACCGAACACAACAGAAAGTAGTTCTGCACGACCGTTGCCGTCGCTGAACGGCAGCACGTTCAGTCGGGACGTCGCATCGGTCACCTCCATGATCCGCTCCACATGACGCGCGAACTCGGGCGTCTGGACATACATGACTTGCTCCGTGCGGGTAGACATACGACGATCCCACACCCCGAAGGGCGAGTGATCAAACAACCGCACGACCCATCAGACACAACTATTCGTTGTGGAAGTAAGTTGACGATGTGGATGCTGAAGCGCTGCGGACGTTCGCGGCCGTCGCCGAGACCGGCCAGTTCCAGGCAGCGGCGGACGAGCTCGGGATCAGCCAGCAGGCGGTCTCCAAGCGGATCGCCGCCCTGGAGAGACACCTCGAGGTCACGCTCCTGGTGCGCACCTCGCGAGGCTCCCGGCTGAGCCCGGACGGGCAGGTCTTCCTGCCGCACGCCAGGAAGGTCCTCGCAGCCTTCGAGCAGGCCGAGCGTGCCGTGCGCCCCGGCAGCCGGCCCTTGCGCGTCGACGTCCTCAACCGGCGCATCGCTCCGGCCCAGGCCGTCTACCGGTTCTACCGCTCCCACCCCGAGATGAACCTGGACGCGGTCACACTGAGCGACGAGAACGCCGCCCAGGCCGCGCAGGCGGTGCTCGGAGGAACCGCCGACGCGTCCTTCCGCGCCCTGCCGGTGGACCAGATTCCAGCCGGGATCAGCGCCGAACGACTCCTGGACACACCCCTGGAGCTCCTGGTCGGGCCCGGCCACCCCTTGGCGAAGGCACCCTGGGTCAGACCTGCGGATCTGGCCGGCCACCGCATCTGGATCCCCGGGATCAGGCCGGACACGGAGTGGGCGGCCTTCTACCAGGCGCTGTCCGAGACCTTTGGACTCAGCATCGACGCGCTCGGCCCCAACTTCGGCGACGAGGCCCTGATGGACACGCTGGCCGAATCGGCCTCGCCGGCCACCCTGGTCGGCAGCGGGGACCGGTACCTGTGGCCCCGGACCCACGACCTGCGACGCATCCCGTTGCGCAAACCGACCCCGGTGTACACGCACGCACTGCTGTCCCGGACCGAAGACCGGCACCCCGTACTGACCGCGCTGCGCGACCATCTGCGCGCCTCGAAACCGCGCACCCCGGCCGACGCATGGACACCGGACTGGGCAAGTCCCTGACCAGAGGACAGATTCAACGCAGAACGTCCGAGCCACGAAGGACGCGGCTGCGTCCTCCCCGGGGCCGCGACCGCCGCGGCCCGCACCGTCCGGCTCCGCGCACGATCGGCCGGGCAAGCCCTGGGGCCGTCCCCGGCCCGCGTTTCCCCGTGCCGGACGGAGAGCGGTCTCCCGGGGCCGGCGTCAAACAACCGTCAGGACCACGCGCCGCGACGTCAGCGGTCCGTCAACGGCGGCCGGGGGTGCGATGATCGCGCCTAGCGTCGCTGCCATGCGCCACCACACTCCCCGTACCGGGTCGCGTCCGGCCCGTTCCGGCACGATCGCCCACGACCTCGGCTGGGCCGCCGATCTGCGGTTCGCGGTTCACTGCTCGGTGGTCCTGCTGGTCCTGCTGGTGGGGGTCGACGGGGCGGCCGGGCAGCTCACCGGGCCGCGCACCCTGCTGTGGGCCGGATCGGCGGCCCTGCTGTGCGCGGTCCTGGTGCCGCCCCGGGTCCGTGCGGGTGCCGGATGGATGTCCTGCCGGGGGCTGCTGCGCGAGCGGACCGTGCGTACCGACCGGCTCGTCTCGGTGCGCTGGCCGGACGGTGTGGCCCAGCGCGTGGTGTTCCGGGACGACGAAGGACACCGGGTCGAGGTGGACCCGGAAGTACTCCTGGCGAATCCGGCACTGTGGCACCGGCTGGACACGGACGCCCGCCGCAGCGCGCGGGCCGGGACCCTGCGGTCCGGGACGCCGGCGCTGCGCCGCCTCTCCGAGCGGGTCGACAGCAGGCACGCGCAGCGGGTATTCGCCCTCTCCGGGCTGGAGTGACCTTCCGCACCTGGCCGTTGTGCGATCCCACCACGGCGGCTTGACCAAACTTGCCAGGTTCCCCGGCCGGCCACCCAGTTCATTGACGCGCCCATGACCACATGTGAGTGTTCGGTCGCTCGATCACGGGCACCGGGGCGCGGGCCGCCGGCGACGGCCGGGGCGTGTGCGCCGTAGTACGCGGCTGCCCGTGATCGAGGCCCCCACCGATTCAAGGAGCCTCGATGAATCTCAGACCGATGACGGCCGGGACGACCCTGGCCGTCCTCGCCGCAATGCTGGTGGTCACCGGCGCGCCATCGGCGTCCGCCGAACCGTCCCCGCCGCCCGCCCCGAGCGCGCTCACGGCCGCCGTGTCGGCCGCCGACCGGGCCGCCGCCAGCGGCCTGGACACCCTGGCGAAGGGCCCGGAGGAGCGGTACGAGCGGCAGATGGTGACCCCGTGGGTCAAGGGTCTGTACTCCGTCGCGTACCAGCGCACCTACCGCGGCCTGCCGGTCGTCGGCGGGGACGCCGTCGTGGTGGCCGACTCGAAGGGCCGGGTGCGCGGCACCCAGTCCGCGGTCTCCCGGCGGATCAACGTGCCGACCACACCGACCGTCTCCGCCAAGGCCGCCGAGAAGACCTCCCGCAAGAAGCTGCGCACCGTGCGGCGGGTGGAGTCGCACCGGCTCGTCGTCCGGGCCACCGAGAAGTCCTCCCGGCTGGCCTGGGAGACGGTCCTGGCCGGACGCACCGCCAAGGCCCCCAGCCGTCTCCACGTCTTCGTCGACGCGGGCACCGGCAAGGTGCTCGACACTTACGACGACGTCAGGGCGGGCACCGGCAACAGCCAGTGGAACGGCCCGTCGCCGCTGGCCATCGACACCACCTCGTCGGGCGGCAGCTACTCGCTGCGCGACCCGAACCGGCCCGGCCTGAGCTGCGCCGACTACAGCACGGGCGGGGTCTTCACCAAGTCGAGCGACTCCTGGGGCACCGGCAACGCCTCCAGCAAGGAGACCGGCTGCGTCGACGTGATGTGGGCGGCGCAGCACGAGTGGAACATGCTGAAGGACTGGCTCGGCCGCAACGGGCACAACGGCAACGGCGGCAGCTGGCCGGTGAAGGTCGGGCTGAACGACGTCAACGCCTACTGGGACGGCTCCTCGGTCTCCATCGGCCACAACAACGCCAACCAGTGGATCGGCGCGATCGACGTGGTCGGCCACGAGTTCGGCCACGGCATCGACCAGTACACCCCGGGCGGAGCCAACAACGAGTCCGGGCTCGGCGAGGCCACCGGTGACATCATGGGTGCCCTGACCGAGGCGTACACCAATGAGCCGGCCCCGTACGACGACCCCGACTACACCGTCGGCGAGAAGATCAACCTGGTCGGCAACGGGCCGATCCGGATCATGTACAACCCTGGTCAGATCGGTGACCCGAACTGCTACAGCTCCTCGATACCCAACACCGAGGAGCACGCCGCGGCGGGGCCGCTCAACCACTGGTTCTACCTGCTGGCGGAGGGCTCGAACCCCGGTGGCGGCAAGCCGTCCAGCCCGACCTGCAACAGCTCCTCGGTCACCGGCATCGGCATCCAGAGCGCGGGCAAGGTCTTCTACGGCGGCATGCTGCTGAAGACGAGCGGGATGACGTACAAGCGCTACCGCACGGCCACGCTGACCGCCGCGAAGAACCTCGACCAGAGCTGTGTGTTCTTCGACCGGACGAAGGCCGCCTGGGACGCCGTCAGCGTCCCCGCCCAGACCGGCGACCCGACCTGTACGCCCAGCGGCAACAACGACTTCACGATGTCCCTGGACCCGTCCTCCGGTTCCGTGAAGGCGGGCGCCTCGGTGACGTCCACGGTGCGGACCACGGTCAGTTCCGGGAGCGCGCAGTCGGTCGCCCTGTCGGCGAGCGGTCTGCCGAGCGGGGTCACCGCTACCTTCAGCCCCGCCTCGGTGCAGGCCGGTGCCTCCTCCACGATGACCGTGTCGGCGTCCTCCGGTGCCGCACCCGGCTCGTACACCTTCACGGTGAAGGGTGACGGCACCCAGAGCCACACCGCGCAGTACACCCTGACCGTCGACAACGGGGGCGGCAACCCGGGCGGCGGCGCGCCGAACATCGACGTCGCCAGCGTGCAGGCGCACCTCGCGCAGCTGAACACCATCGCCACCCAGAACGGCGGCAGCCGCCGGGCCGGGAGCGCGGGTTACACGGCGTCCGTCGCCTACGTGAAGAGCAAGCTCCAGGCCGCCGGATACACCGTCAGCGAGCAGACCTGCACGAGCTGCACCTACGGCGGCAACAACCTGATCGCCGACTGGCCGGGCGGCCCGTCCGACCAGACCGTCATGTTCGGCGCCCACCTGGACGGGGTCACGGCCGGTCCCGGCATCAACGACAACGGCTCCGGTTCGGCGACGCTGCTGGAGAACGCGCTCACCCTGGCCCAGCGGAACCCGGCCATGACCAAGCACGTCCGCTTCGCCTGGTGGACCGGCGAGGAACAGGGCATGCAGGGTTCCGCCCACTACGTCGGCCAGCTGAGCTCCGCCCAGCGCAGCACCATCAAGGCGTACTACAACTTCGACATGGTCGCCTCGACCAATGCCGGCTACTTCATCAACAACGTCAACTCGGCCGCCTCGGCCCCGATGAAGGAGTACTGGGACTCGCTGAACCTGGCGCCGGAGGAGAACGTCGAGGGCCAGGGCCGGTCCGACGACTACTCCTTCCAGCAGGGCGGCATCCCCACCTCCGGCTACGCGACCGGCGCCAACGCCACCAAGACGTCGGCGCAGGCCACCAAGTGGGGCGGCACCGCGGGCCGTGCCTACGACCCCTGCTACCACTCGTCCTGCGACACCACCTCCAACATCAACGCGACCGCGCTCGACCGCAGCGCGGACGGCGTGGCCTACACCCTGTGGAAGACGGCGGTCGGCACCACCGCGCCCTCCGACGACTTCTCCGTCTCGGTGAAGCCGGTCTCGGGCAGCGTCCAGCCGGGCGCCTCGGTCACCGCGACGGTCTCCACCGCGACGACCTCGGGCTCCGCGCAGTCCGTGCAGCTGACGGCCTCCGGCGCGCCGAGCGGGGTGACCGTCTCCTTCGCCCCGTCGTCCGTGCAGTCGGGTTCCTCCTCGACGATGACCGTCAACGCCGGGGCCCAGGCCGCGGCCGGTACGTACACCCTGACGGTGACCGGGACCGGCAAGGCCACCCACACCACCACGTACTCGCTGGTCGTGGGCGGTGGCGGCAGCTGCCAGCCCAAGCAGGCCGTCGTCAACGGCGGCTTCGAGAGCGGCACCACCCCGTGGACCCAGTCGGACGGTGTGATCAACAACCGGACGTCGGAGAAGCCGGCCCGCACGGGCGCGTACCAGGCCTGGCTCGGCGGCTGGGGATCGGCGCACTCGGACACGCTCTCGCAGTCGCTGACCATTCCCTCCGGCTGCTCGGCGTACAAGCTGTCGTTCTACCTGCGCACCGACACCTCGGAGTCGGCGGGTGACCCGACCGCGTACGACACGCTCACCGTGAAGCTGGGCACCAGGACGCTCGCGACGTACTCCAACGCGGACGCCACGAACTCGTATGTCCAGAAGACCTTCGACGTCGCCGATCTCGCCGGCCAGACGGTCACCCTGGGGTTCACCAGCAACGAGGACGCGTACCTCCAGACGAGCTTCGTCCTGGACGACGTGACGCTGGACGCGAGCTGATCCCCGGCTGATCCGAGCGGTTCACCACCGCGGGGCGGGGCGTGTGCGAACACGTCCCGCCTCCGGCGTTCTCAGCGGACGGCACAGGCCAGCCGGCGAGTGAAGTCCTCGGTCTCCGGCCGGTGGCCCCGGCCTGCCGTCAGCCGGGCGTGCAGGCCGCGCAGTTCCTGTCCGAGCAGGGTCGAGGCGTTGACCTCGGTGGTGTCGAGCACCGGCCCGGCGATGGCGACCGCCGCCTGCGGGTCCCGGGCGCAGGCGTAGGCGTCCGCCATCCGGGCGAGGAAGAGCATCCGCGTCGAGTGCATCCCGGGCGGGAGCAGTCCCAGCGCCGACCGGGCCGCCCCGGCCGCGCGCAGCGCCAGCCGGCGGTCCCCGGTCACCGCGGCGAGGTCGCGCAGCGCCCCGGCGGCACCGGACTCCACGCGCAGCCGGACGGACGCGACGGAGAGCCAGGGCGCCTCCGTCTCGTCCTGCTCGCCGACCCGGTCGAGCTGCGACCGGGCGCGGTCGATGTGACCCAGGGTCTGGCGCGCGTCGCCCCGGACGGCATGGCCGCGGGCCAGGTACAGATCGCTCATCGCGCCCGCCCAGTACCGGCCCGCGGCGGCCTGCCTGATCGCACCTCCGTAGGCGAGGGCGGACGGTCCGTCACCCTCCAGCCGGGCCAGGGTGCTCATGTCGCTGAGCGCGGCCACCTCCGTACCGACGTCCCCGGCGAGTCCGGCCCAGCCCAGGGAGCGGTCGAGCCAGGCCATCGCCGTCGCGTTACGGCCCCACAGCAGCCGCAGGCAGCCCGCGGACTGGGCGTACTGGGCGGCCAGGGGCGCGAGTTGGCGCTGGTAGGGCGCCGCGGGCAGGGCCATCCAGCGGAGCATCGCGTGCAGGGTGCGCTCGACGACGGCGGTCGCCCCGGGCCAGGCGCGTTCCTCGTCGGCACGCAGGCAGGCGGCGAGGAGCGCCGTCAGGGCGTGCACGGTGTCGAGGTCCAGTGCCGGTGCGTCGACGGCGGCCGGGCCGAGGGAGCAGAACGTGGCGTGCAGGGCGACGACGTCGGCGAGCACCGGAACGGTACAGCCCTCCCGGCCGTGCACCGGGCACATCTGGCCGTAGCTGGGCAGGCGGGCGGGCAGGACGGTGTCCGGCGGCAGCATGGCGAGCAGGGTGCCGCCCGCGGGCTCGCCGGGCAGCGGGCCCCGGCGGGCGCGCACCGGCGCCGGAAGCACGGCTCGGCCCTCGTCGCCGGCCCCGGACCGCTCCGCCTCCTCGCAGGCGGCGAGGAGTGCCCCGTCCGCCGACATGAGCTCGTCCAGCCTGCGGGCCAGCGGCAGCGGGGTGCGGCGGGTGCCGTGCTCCAGCTTGCTGATGGCGGTGTGGTCGTATCCGACACGGGCCCCCACCTGTACCTGGGTGAGTCCGGCGCGCCTGCGCCACTGGCGCAGGAGGGTGCCGAAGACCCGCCACGCCTCGGCGGTACGGGCGTCGGGCGCGGGGCCCATGGCCTCGGTCACCCGGCGCTCCGGGGAGCCTCGACGGACGCCCCACCCTTGCCGTGCTCATGACTCATGGCGGGGAGGATAGCGAGCGTGCGCCCGCGCTGTCGCGCGTGCGACGGGAAGATGGCGTCTTCCCTCTCCTCACCGCTCCGGCGACGGATCCACCGGCCGGACGTTCCGTCATATCCCTTGCGCCGTATGCCCGATGAGAGGATCCGGCCGTTCCGGTCCGATGGCCAGGACGGTGGGCGTGCCGCCGCATGAACGGACCGCCCGCCGGGCATATGACGGATTACCGACAGGGGGTGATGGCAGTGGGCCGCATCAGAATCGTCCGACGACCACAGTCACCGAACCGGCCGCCGCCGCTCGATCTGCGGACTCCGTCCGGCCGTCCGCTTCCCTACTGAACGCAGCGGCCCCCGGCGCGCCGCACCACGGCCGGTGAAGCGCCCGGGGCGCCGCTCTGCGTGATGATGGGCGGCGAGCCCGTCGCGGTGTACGGTGTCCGGCCGCGGGCGCCCTGCCGCCCGGCTCGGAAGGGACGGCCCCCATGCACGTATCCCGGCCGAAACGACCGGCCGCGGCGGTGCCGGCCGCGCTGGCACTGCTCCTCACGGTCCTGGTCGGCTGCCAGGGCGGAACGGGCACCTCCCCCGGCGGAACCGCCCCGCCCACCTCCGCCACCGGGCGCGGCCATGTACTCGCCGTGAAGATCGACAACGTCGCCGCCGCCCGCCCGCAGTCCGGGCTGGACAAGGCGGATCTGGTCTACGTCGAGCAGGTCGAGGCCGGCCTCAGCCGGATGATGGCGGTCTACTCGTCCCGGCTTCCGTCCACGGTCGGCCCGGTGCGCAGCGCCCGGGAGACGGACCTGGAGCTGCTCCGCCAGTTCGACCGGCCCACGCTCGCCTTCTCCGGGGCGCAGTCGAAGCTCCTGCCCGTCATCGCGGCGGCCCCGCTGAATCCACTGACCCCCGACAGGGACCCGGACGCGTTCTTCCGCGCCGGGGACCGCGCCGCGCCGCACAACCTCTACCTGCGCCCCGGCAGGGCCCCGCACGCCACCGCGGGGGGCAACGCGGCCGAGGACCTCGGGCTGCGGTTCGCCGCCGCCGTGCCCGGCGGCAGACCGTCCGCCGGTCGCACGGTCCGCTATCCGGCGACCAGCCTCGCGTTCACCTGGTCCGCCGGGGAAGGCCGCTGGCTCGTGTCCATGGACGGCACCCCCGCCCGCACGGCCGACGGGGCGCGGCTGCGCGCGGCCGATGTGGTGGTGCAGTACGTGACGGTGCGCCCGTCCGCGTACCGGGACAAGTGGGGCAGCATGTCCCCGTACACCGAGACCGTGGGCTCCGGGGACGCGCTCGTGCTGCGGGACGGCAAGGAGTACGCGGCACGCTGGTCGCGCCCGTCGGCCGGGGCCACGACGTCCTTCACCGCACCGGACGGCGGGCGGATGACCTTCGCGTCGGGGCAGGTCTGGTTCGTCCTCGCGCAGAGGTGAGCGGCCGGAGCGGGCTCGCGGCGTACGCGGGCGGGCCCCGGGGCCGGGTGGCCTCGGCGCCGCGGGCCCGCGGTCCCCGGCGGCGGTGACGCGACCCGCCGTCCGGGCCGCCGGACCAGTGCGGTTGCGGGGGCGCGTCCTCTTCGCGCCCCGGCTCGTGTGCGGGAGGGTGAAGGTTTCCCGGACCGGCCCACAGACCGTGCGCCCGTGATCGATGATGTGCGGACGACTGCCGTCCCCGGTACGGCACCGGCTCCAGGAAGGGGTTCCCGATGCGGGACACGACGCCAGAGCGGTCCACGTCGGACGCACGGTCCGATCACGGTCCGGACGAGGAGGCCCAGGTGATCGTGGTGGGGGCGGGGCCGGCGGGCTCGTCCGCGGCCTTCCACCTCGCCAGAGCCGGTGTCGACGTCCTGCTGCTGGAGAAGTCCCGATTCCCCCGGGAGAAGGTGTGCGGGGACGGTCTGACCCCGCGCGCGGTGCATCAGCTCATCAGGATGGGCGTCGACATCAAGGCGCCGGGGTGGACCCGCTCGCGCGGCATGCGCTGGATCGCCGGGAAGCATCAGGTGCACATCGACTGGCCCGCGCTGGGCCGGTATCCGGACTTCGGTCTCTCCCGCAGCAGGCACGACTTCGACGACATCCTCGCGCGGCACGCGGCCGGTGCCGGGGCGCGGCTGCGCACCGGGGTGAAGGTGACCGGACCGCTGACCGACAAGGTCGGCCGGATCACGGGGGTCGCCGCCACGACCGGGGAGAAGGAGCCGCTGGTCCTCCGCGCGCCGATCGTGATCGCCGCCGACGGCGCCTCGGCCCGCCTCGCCCTCGCCATGGGGCTGCAGCGCGACCCGGGCCGGCAGATCGCGACGGCCGCCCGCCGCTACTACCACAGTCCCGAGCGTTCGGCGGAGGAGTACCTGGAGCTCTGGGCCGACCTCAAGTTCCCCGGCAGCGACCACTTCCTGCCCGGGTACGGCTGGATCTTCCCCATGGGTGACGGGCGCGTCAACGTCGGTCTCGGCGCGCTGCCGCACCGGCGGCACGGCAAGGCCGACCTGCGGGCCGCGCTGGACGAGTGGCTGGCCCGCACGCCGGAGTCCTGGGGGCTGCGCGAGGAGAACGCACAGGGTCCGGTCCGCAGCGCCGCGCTGCCGCTGGGCTTCAACCGCCACCCGCTCTACACCCGCGGTCTGCTGCTCGTCGGCGACTCCGGCGGCATGATCAGCCCCTGGAACGGTGAGGGGATCGGCCAGGCCATGGAGGCCGGGGAGGTCGCCGCCGAATCCGCCGCGCTGGCCCTGGCGATGCCCCGGGGCCACCGGCGCGAGCAGGTGCTGCGCGGCTATCCCGTCGAGATGAACCGCCGCTGGGGGCGTTACTACCGCCTCGGCAACAAGGCCGCCGACCTGGTCTTCAGCCGCTCCGGCTTCCAGCCGGTCCTCAACCGGTACGTGATGGGGTCGCCGTTCCTGCTCGACGCCATGGCCCGGCTGCTGACCAACCTCACGGACAAGCCCTCGCACGACCTGATCGACCACCTGCTCAACGGCGCCGTACGGCTCGTACCGGAACCGCGGGTGCGGCGCCGGCGGCGCTGAGCCGGACCGCGCCCGGGTGTCCGGTCAGGGCCGGCGGCGGGGCTTGCCCCGCTTGGCGGCCCTGGCCTGCTTGGCTCCGCCGGATCCGGTCCGCGGCTTCCCGCCGGCCTGCTTCCCGGCCGCTCGCCCGGGGGCGGGCTTGCGGCGCCTGCCGTCCGTCTCGGCGCCCTTGTTCTCCGGCTCGACGCGGGAACGGGGACGGCCCCGGGTGCTGTTGACGGTCCGTCCCCGGACGATGCCGATGAACTCCTCCACCAGGTCGGTGGTCTCGTCCTCCGGCCAGGACAGCACGACGCTCGATCCGGGCGCGTCCGGCACCGGCCGGTAGGTGAGGTCCTTGCGGTGGTGGAGGCGGGCGAGCGACTGCGGGACGACGAGCACTCCGATCCCCGCCGCCACCAGTTCCACGGCGTCCGCCGTGGTGGCCGGGCGCTCGATCGCGGGCCGTCCGGGGAGCCGCTCCCATTCGAGGGTGTCGTCCAGCGGGTGCAGCACGATCTCGTCGGCGAGCTCCGCGACCGAGACCTCCTCGGCCGCGGCGATGGCATGGTCCTTCGGTACGACGACCACGGTCGTCTCGGTGTAGAGCGGAATGGCGCTCAGCGCCGTCCGGTCGACCGGCAGCCGTACGAGCCCGGCGTCGGCGTCGCGCCCCCGCAGGACGTCGGACGCCTCGGCGGCCGCCACGCCCAGGAGGGTCAGGGGGACGTCCGGCAGCCGCTCGTTCCAGATCCGTGCCCACTTGCCGGGGGTCACTCCCGGGACGTACGCGAGCCGGAACGACGGGGTTTCTTCCGAGCTTGTCACTCCGCCAGGTTACCGGCCCTGGTCAGAGGTAGCGCACATGCTCGATACCCTTGTACGCATGACGTCGCACAAGACCGCCCAGACGATGAAGCCCGCGACCGCGGCGAAGAAGCTGGGCGTGTACCTCGAGGCCACCCCCGCCGAGTTCCAGGAGGGTGTCGTCTCGCGCACCGAGTTCAACGCGCTCCAGGCCGATCCGCCCGAGTGGCTGCGGGAGCTGCGACGCAACGGCCCGCACCCCCGGCCGGTCGTCGCCGCGAAGCTCGGCGTCTCCATCTCGGGCCTCGCCCGCGGCGGAGTCACCGAGGCGCTCACCACCGAGCAGATCGACGCGCTGAAGCAGGAGGAGCCCGAGTGGCTCCGCCAGGAGCGCGCCACCCAGGCCGATGTCCGCAAGGAGGCCGTGCGGATCAAGGAGAAGCACGCGGCCCGCGAGGCCCGGGACGAGGACTCGCGTTCCTGAACCGTCCCGTCGCCGCCCGGGGAGCCCTGCTCCGTCGGGCGGCGACGGCGTTCGGGGCGCGTTCTTAGGGACTCGGCCCTTCGCGGGGCGGCCCT
>NZ_JBHJQP010000096.1:0-30346 GCF_042262625.1 Streptomyces sp. NPDC056347
GCAGCTGACTCTTAATCAGCGGGTCCGGGGTTCGAGTCCCTGGCGGCGCACAGACAACGCACTGGGCGGTTCACGTACACACGTGGACCGCCCAGTGCGTTTTCTGCTGCCCCGAGATATACACAATCGTTTTAAACGGCAGTACTAGACAAGCGTCTTAAACGCTCGTACATTCCTTGCCATGCCGAACGCCACGAGCACTACGCGCACCGCCGCCGCACCCGGCCCCCTCGCGGGGCGCCGGGAATGGACCGCCTTCGTGGTCCTCCTGCTGCCCCTTCTCCTCGTCTCGATGGACGTCTCCGTCCTCTTCTTCGCGATCCCGTCCATCGACCGGGACCTCGCGCCCAGCGCCACCCAGCAGCTCTGGATCTTCGACGTGTACGCGTTCGCCCTGGCCGGGCTGCTCATCACGATGGGCTCGCTCGGCGACCGGATCGGCCGCCGCAGGCTGCTGATCCTGGGCGCGGTGGCGTTCGGTGCCGCGTCGGTCGGCGCCGCGTACGCCGACAGCCCGGGGATGCTGATCGCGGCCCGCGCGCTGCTCGGGGTCGGCGGGGCGACGCTGATGCCGTCGACCATGGGGCTGGTGCGGAACATGTTCCGCGACGAGCGGCAGCGCACCCGGGCCGTGGGGATCTGGTCGGGGGCGATGGCGGGCGGGGTCGCGCTCGGCTCGGTGCTCAGCGGGGTGATGCTCCAGCACTTCTGGTGGGGCTCGGTCTTCCTGATCAACGTGCCCGCGATGGTGCTGCTGGTCGTCCTGGCTCCGGTGCTGGTCCCGGAGTTCAAGGACCCGGACCCGGGCCGCTTCGACCTGCTGAGCGTGCCGCTGTCGCTGGGTTCCGTGCTCCCGGTCATCTACGGCGTCAAGGAGACGGCCGCCCACGGCTTCGGTGTGCGCGACGGGCTGATCATCGTCGCCGGGCTGGTCGTCGGCTGGTTCTTCGTCCGCCGTCAGCGCGTCCGGCGCGACGCGATGATCAGCCGGGAGCTCTTCCGCGACCGCCACTTCTCGGCGGGGATCGGGCTGAACGCGCTGGCCGCGTTCGCGATGATGGGCTCCTCCTTCTTCACCACGCAGTACCTCCAGTCGGTGCTCGGCATGGGCACGCTGGAGGCGGCGCTGTGGAGCCTGGCGCCGTCGCTGGCGGTGGGGGCCGCGGCTCCGACGGCCGCCGCGGTCGCCCAGCGGGCCGGACGGGCACGGGTGGTCTGTGCGGGCTTCGTCATCGCCGCCGCGGGCTTCGGCCTCCTCGCCCTGACCGGTACGGACTCGCTCTGGCTGCTGCTGGTCGGCTGCGCGGTGATGAGCAGCGGCATCGTCATGGTGATGGCGCTGGTGTCGGACCTCGCGCTGTCCACGGCCCCGCCGGAGAAGGCGAGTTCGGCGGCCTCGCTGCTGGAGACCGGGCAGGAGTTCGGCGGCGCCATGGGGATGGCCCTGCTGGGGGCGGTGGCCACGGCGATCTACACGGCGGACATGCCGGGTTCCGCCCCGGAGGCGGCCCGCAAGACCCTCGCCGGGGCGGTGGCCACGGGCGACGGTTCGCTGATCGCGGCCGGGCGGGAGGCCTTCGTGCACAGCATGCAGTACGCCTCGGTGGCCGGTTCCGTGCTGCTGCTGGCGGGCGCGGCGCTGGCGGCGACGCTGCTGCGCCGGGCCGGGGGGACCGGGACGCGGGAGACGGGACGGGAAGCGGCGCCCGAGACGGCGCCCGCGGGTCAGTACAACTAGGCCGCGCCCGGCGGACCATGGCCTAGCAGCTGTCCTTCGGTGCCGGTCGGACTCGGGTGGCGAGTCCGGCCGGCACCGGTGTGCCGTGTGCGGCGTACGCGGCCGCCAGCGCCCTCAGGTTCTCCTCGGTGAGCGGGGCGTACGCTCCGTCCGGGCCTCGGCGCCACACCCGGTCGCCGCGCCAGAAGCCCTCCTGGCGCAGGGCCGCGCGGTGCACCTTGTTCGTCGCCGTCACCGGCATCGCGGGGACGATCCGTACGAAGGCGGGGGCCATCTTCGTCCCCAGGTCCGGCTGGGCGGCGAGGAATCCGGCGAAGGCGGCCGGGTCGAAGGCGCCCCCCGGCCGCAGCGCGAGCGCCGCCATCACCTGGTCCCCGGCGACCGGATCCGGCACCGCGTACACCGCCGCGGCCACCGCCGGCCGCCACCGGGCCAGGATGTTCTCGATCATCGCGGCGGCCAGGTTCTCGCTGTCCACCCGGAGCCGGTCGTCGGTGCGGCCCGCGAAGTAGAAGAAGCCCTCGGCGTCCCGGAAGAACAGGTCCCCGGTCCAGTACCAGCCGCCGCGCAGCCGCTCGGCGTCGGCCGCCGCGTTGCGCCAGTAGCCCTCGAAGGGGGTGCGGCCCCGGTTGACCAGCTCCCCTATCGCCTCGGCCCCGTTGACCAGCCGGCCCGACCCGTCGAAGACCGCGGCGGCCCGCTCCCGGCCGGTCTCCGGGTCGACCACCGCGAGGTCGTCGCGCCCGGCGGCCCGCCCGACCGCCCGCGCCGGGGTGTCCGGGCTCCGCTGGATCGCCGCGCCGCCCTCAGAGGAGCCGTACCCCTCGACCAGCCGCACCCCGAACCGCTCCCGGAACCTGGCCGCGTCCACCGCCCCGGCCTCCGTGCCGAAGCCGAGCCGGAGCCGGTGCTCCCGGTCGTCCGGCCGCTCGGGGGTGGCGAGCAGGTACTGCACGGCACGGCCGACATAGGTGAAGTACGTGGCCCCGTGGGCGCGTACGTCGTCGAGGAAGCCGGAGGCCGAGAAACGGCGGCGCAGCGCGACGGCGGCCCCGCCCGCCAGCGCGGGGGCCCAGTCGGCGATCACCGCGTTGCCGTGGAACATCGGCATGCAGATGTAGTGGACGTCCTCGCGCCGGACGCCGAAGTGACCGGCCAGCGAGGCCCCGGCCGCCGCCAGCCGCCCCTGGGTACAGATCGCGGCCTTGGGTGCGCCGGTGGAGCCGGAGGTGAAGTAGAGCAGCATCCGGGTGCCGGGGCCGGTGTCCGGCCGGACGGTGTCGCCGGGTGCGGCCGAGGCGTACGGGGCGAGGAGTGCCGCGTACGCCTCGGAGTCCGTCACCAGGACACGGACGCCCGGGAGATCCAGTCCGGCCAGGAGCGGCAGGTGGGCGCGTTCGGTGATCAGGACGCGGCAGTCGGTGTGCAGGATGTCTCGGGCCAGTTCGGCGCCGCGCCGGGTGGGGTTGATCCCGGCCACGGCGGCCCCGGCCAGGGCCGCCGCGCTCAACCAGAGGGGGAATTCCGGGGTGTTGTCGAGCAGCACCCCGACATGCGGTTCGCCGCCCGTCGGCAGCAGATCCGCCAGGAGCGCGGCCCGGGCGGCAGCGCCCGAGGCGACCTGGTGATGGGTGAGGACGGTGTCCCGATACCTCAGCCCGGGCCGGTGGTCGCCCCATTGGCGCTGTACGAGCTCCGCTACGGTGCCTGCGCTCCCCATGGCGCCGCACGGTAACTGACTAGGCGTCAGAACTGAACATCGGAGCAGGCGTAGAACGCGTTGGCCGTGTCGGCGACGTTCCAGACGCTCAGGATGATGTGCTTCCCGGTCTTCTGGGTGGGGATGGTGCCCTGCTGGGTGAGGGTCGCCGGGGGCTGCTTGCCGCCGTACGGCACCGTCATGAACGGCTGCGACTCCAGATCGGCCCTGGTGAGCGGCTTGGTGGGGTCCCAGCCGTCCTTGGTGATGTAGTAGCGGAAGTCCGACGTGGCGTGGCGCGCGGTGAACTGCCAGCGGAACTGGAAGCCCTGGCCGCCGGTGACCTTCGTGGCGGGCCAGTTGCCGCCGCGCGGGTCGTCCAGCTGGGCGAACTCTCCGTGGCCGGCGGAACAGATCTTGCCGTCGGCCGGACCCGCCGCCGGGAAGCCCTTCGGGCCCTCGACGCTCTGCGGCTCCCACTGGATGTTGCCGCAGCCGGTCACCGTGCCGTTGGCACAGAGCTTCTGACGACTGATCGGGTTGTCGGTGTAGCCGTGGCTGCTGGCGCTGCTGGTCGCGAACATCGAGACGCCCGCGATGGCCAGGCCGACCACGGCCGCGCTTGCCCTTTTACGCATTGCTGTCGCTCCTCGAGAACGGGGGGAGGTTCCATGAGCCGTGCTGCACGCGTTTCCTGCGGTCTAGACCAAGTCTTAGGTTATGGACGGGACATGAACATGTCCAGACCAATCGGAGTCGGATTCCGCTTGCCGGTCCGACGCCCCCTCAGGAACCCTCCCGACCGTTGCGGCCGGTATAGAACGCCACCGTCAAGTCCTTGACGAGCGACTTCCGTTCGTAGTCGTCCAGCTCCACGATGCCCCGCGCGGTCAGCCGGTTGACGGTGTCGTCGACCGCGTCCACCACCGAGGTCAGCACGCTGTCGCGGTGCTTGGCGTCGAGGGCGGCGATCCGGCGGCGCTGCATCGCGGCGGCGACCTCGGGCGCGTACTCGATCCCGGTGGGCTGTGCGGAGTAGACCTCGATGCCGACCGGCTCGCAGTCCGCCTTCAGCAGGCGGGTCAGCGCGTCGCCGACCGCCTCGGCGTTGCGCAGGGTGTGGGTGTCCTCGTGGAAGGCGTCGGCGGGCAGCTGGGAGAGGACCCGGGCCATCGCCGCCTCGACCTGCTCGCGCAGGTACGTCTCGTGGTCGGCGACCCCGAGCGCCGCCCGCGCCGTGTCGTCGATCCGCCACACCACCAGGACGACGACGCGCAGCGCGGTCCCGTTGGCGTCGACGGCGGGGAGCGGTTCGCTGCGCCAGTGCCGCAGCCGCACGTCGACGCGGCGGCGCAGCAGCAGCGGACTGATCCACATCAGGCCGGTCCGCCGTACGCTCCCCCGGTACTCGCCGAACAGCGTCAGCACCCAGGCGTGGCCCACCCGTCCCCGGCTCAGGCCGCCGAGTGCGAAGAGCACCAGCGAGGCCAGTGCGGCCAGCGCCGCCCAGGCGCCGAACCCGATGCCGCCGTCGGGGCGCGGCGCGAGCCCGAGCCGCAGGAGCGCCCCGGCGGGCAGCGCGCCGCTCCACCAGAGCACCGCGCCCGCCCCGGTGGCCCCGGACAGGGCGGTGAACAGCGCGAGCCAGCCGGGAAGCGCGGGGCCCGGCCGCTCGGCGAGGAACGGGTCACCGGCCGGGGCCGGCCGGGACGGGGGTCTGACCTGCGGCCCTCTCGGCAGGGGTGGCCGTCGCACACCCGGCCGGGAGCGGTCGTCGCCGCCCCACCGGGCGTCGTCGGCCGGCGGACCGGCCGCCCCGGTGCGGGCGCCGTCGGCGCGGGCCGCCTCGGCGGCGTCCTCACGGAAGAGCAGGTGCACCGGGATGGTCGTGGGGCGCTCGGTGGCGATGACCGCCTGATGGCGCCCGGCCGCCCGCAGGGTGTCGCCGGAGGGTCCGGTCGCGTCGCCGCCGGAGACGGGCAGCGAGTCGAAGACCGCCTCGCGGGCCGGGCGGTACCGGGGCGCGGGCGGGGCGGCGACCTCCTGTTCCGTCCGGTCGGCGGGGACCGGTGCCGGCGGCTCGCCCGCCGCGGCCGGGAGCGCCGGTACGGAGACCGAGGCGGAGGTCGTACCGATCACGGTGTCCGGGCCGTCGCCCGGGACGAGGTCCAGCACGAGATCGACCACCGAGTCCGCGACGGGCCCCTGGCCGGGACCCGGGACGGATCCGCCCGCGTCGGCCGCTTCCCGGCCGCCCGCCCCCCACTCGGCCGTCTCCCACTCGGAGGTTTCCCACCCGGGCGCCTCCCCGCGCGCCGGTTCCCGTCCGGGCGCCCGCCCTGCCGGCTCCCGGCCGCCGGTCCCCCACTCGGCCGTCTCCCACTCGGATGCCCGCCGACCGGACGTCTCCCGGCCGGGCGCCTCCCACTCGGGTGCCTCTCGGCCGGGGGCCTCCCACTCCGCTGTCTCCCGGCCGGGTGCCTCCCACTCGGGTGTCTCCTGGTCGGCCCGCTCCCACCCGGGCGGCACCGCCCGGTCCGGGGAGGGCGCCTGGGCCGGGGCCCGGTCCGGGAGGAACGTCCGGTCCGGGGAGGGCGCGGGGGGCGGGGCGGCCCACTCCCCGCCCCCCGGCCGGCCGTCCACCGGCCCTCCGTGCCCCAGCTGCCCGTACCCCGTCCGGCCGTCCTCCGGCCTTCCGTCCTCCGGGGTTCCGGAGCTGTCCGACACCGTGGATCGCATACCCGCCTCCGTCATGTCCGTCGTGTCACCCGAAGAGTCGCGCTCGGCCCAGGAGCCGTGCTCAGCCGAAGAGCCGCCGCCAGGTCTCCGGCCCGGGGTAGCCGTCGGCCGCCGCGCCCCGCCAGCCCTGGGCGCGCTGGAAGGCCTCGACATTGCGCCGGTCGGCCTCGGTCCACCGGGGTCCGGGGCCCGACGTGTAGTACTTACCGAATCCCTTCTTCACCAACTGTTTGCCGAGCCGCTCGACATGGCTGTTGCTCTGTCCGGCCCGGAAATAGCCCCGCCCGGGGTACTTCCCGTCCTGGTTCGAACCGCCGTTCCCGGCGGCGGGGATGTCGCGACCGGTACCGTTCACCAGCAGCCCCCAGGTGCCCGGGCCGGGGATGCCGTCCGCCTGCCGGCCCCGCCACCCCTGGGCGCGCTGGAACGCCCGGGTCGCGCGCCGGTCGGCGTCGCCCCAGCCCGGACCGGGCCCCGCCCGGTAGAAGCGCTGGCCTCCCCGCGCCACCAGCATCCGACCGAGCCTGGTGACATGGGCGTTGCGGGCGCCCGGCCCGAACTTCCCGGCCCCCGGAAAGGCCCTCGACACCGAGCCGGCCGCACCGCCCCCGGTCAGGCCCCGGTAGCGGTAGGCGACGTAGTCGGCGGAGTGCGACCAGTAGGCCATGGGCGTCGTGACCCGGCGGGTGTGCGGCTTGGTCTGCTCGTACGCCGTGTAGTGGCCGTGCTTGGAGTCGGTCCAGCCGCCGAAGATCGTGACGTGCGAGCCCTTCGCGGGGTCGGCCGGGTTGTGGAAGAGCAGGATGTCGCCGGGCTGGAGCTGGGACCGCGGAATCCGGGTCCCGAACGCGGCGAGGCTGCCGGTCCACTCGTTTCCGGGCAGGTTCCAGGCCATCGACACATAGCCGGAGCAGTCCCGCCGGTAGCCGTCGGACCAGTACCCGGACAGGCTGTACGGGACCTGGGCGGTCACCCATCCCCGTGCCCGCTGGATGATGGCCTCGCGGGTGGTGGGACGCAGTTTGGGCGTGGCCGTCGTGGTCGAGGGCGGTCCCGCCGCCCCGGCGCCCCGCAGCGGTCCGGGCCCGCCCTGCGGGCTGTCCCCGTCCGGCTCCGCGCGGGCGGCTCCGGCCGACCTGGCCGCCGGGCCCGTCATGCCCGCCGCCTCGGCGACGCCGCCGCCCAGGACCACCCCCGCCGCCGTGGCCAGCACCAGGGCGCGGCGGGCGCCGTGGGCGGCCGGATGGCCCCCGTACCGCACGGGCAGGGCGCGGGCGGCGCTCCGCCGCTGTGCGGCGCACCCCGCGCAGACGCAGTCGGCGGCGGGCTCGTACTCCTCGAATGCCGGCACAGCCATGCGATCCCCTCCGCACTGGTCAAGATTTTTTGGTGCGCCCGTACGGGCGTTGATGTCTCAACTCTCCTGACATAACGCATTTTGGCGGACAGAAGAGAAAAAACGACCATCCGACAGGCCGTGGGCGGACGGTAAATGGTCAGGAGCACCCCCCGGCTTCCGGTAGAGTTCTCCAGGTCAGCAGGCGCCGCTAGCTCAGTTGGTTAGAGCAGCTGACTCTTAATCAGCGGGTCCGGGGTTCGAGTCCCTGGCGGCGCACGCAGAGTCGAAGCCCCCTCACCGAACGTGAGGGGGCTTTCGCTCGTTCGTGAGCCCGCGCCACGACCCCGCACCACGATCCCGCGCCGGACCGCCCACCCCGGGGCGCCCTCGATGACGCCCTCCTGAATCATTACCCGTACGGACGGCGCACAGTCACCGAACGGTTACTCAACGGCGCGGAGTTCGTTCCCGCGCGCCTCCCCGCGCCCCCGCCGCCCGGAATCCCGCCTCGCGCGTGCGGGCCGGGAACCCGTCGCTTCCGCCCCTGCGGCCGGATCGGGTGCCGGTCCTTGCGTCCCGGCGGCCGTCGGCTCGAACCGGGTTGACCGGCCGTGCGGTTGGGGCGCGGCCGGCGGCCTTCGCCCGGAGCCGCGCGCCGGGATCCGTACCGGGCCGCGTGGTCCCGGAGCCGGTGACGTTCACGGCGGTGCCGTCGGCCGCGTCGCCGCCCCGTCGCGGCCGTGGCCGTCCGCCGCTCCTGCGCCCGTGAGGTAGGCGGAGACGACGACGTTCGCGTCGTACGCGTGGGAGGTGCGGTCGTAGGTGCCGCCGCAGGTGATCAGGCGCAGCTCGGCCCGGCCGTCCCTGCGCGGCCCGTACGCCCTGTGGGCGTCGAAGCGGGCCCGGGTGAGGACCCGGACGTCGTCGACGGTGAAGACCGCTACGGTGCCGTCCGTTCGGGTGACCTCGACCTCGGCTCCGGGGCGGGTCGCGCTCAGCCCGTGGAAGACGGCGGGCCGGGTCCCGGTGTCGACGTGGCCGACCAGGACGGCGGGGCCGCGCGCGCCGGGCCGGGTGCCGTCCTCGTACCAGCCGACGGTCTGCGGAGTGTCGAACGGGGGTGGTTCGATCGCCCCGTCCCCGTCGAGCCCGCGGGGGATCACGGGGGCGTCGACGCCGATCGACGGGACCTTGACGCGCGCCGGCGCCGCGCCTTCCATCGGCCGGTGCGGCGGGGGCAGCGGTACGCCGAGCGGGCGCCCCACCGCGGCGATGTCACCGGCGGCCGGGCCGGAGCCGGGGCCGGGGCCGTTGGTGATGCCGCGGCCCCAGAGCCACAGGCCCAGCAGCAGAACGGCCCAGGTCGCCCCGGCGAGCAGCCTGCCGCGGCCGGGGGCGGGCTCCGGGGCCTCCACGTCAGTCCGTGGCCGGTCCGCGGTCGCGGCGGCGCCTGCCGCGGAGCGCCACGGCGACGGCCGCGACGGCGGCCACGACCAGTCCGGTGGCCGTGTGCGTGGTGCCGGGGCCCTCCTGCCCGCCGTCCCCGGCCGCGAACAGGGCGGCGCCACCGCCGCCCGCGGCGACCGGGGCGAGCGGGGTGGCCCGGCCCCGGCCGGTGACGGTGACCTTGGCGGTGGCGGTCGCGCCGTTGGTGCCCGTATCGGCCTTGTCGTCCGTACAGGTGACGTGGACGGTGTGGTCGCCGGGCCGGGCGTCCGAGCTGATCCTGGCCTCGGCGAAGAGCCCGCCGCCGGCGGCGGGCGAGAAGCGCGCCGCCGAGACGAAGGCGTCGGACTCGCCGGTGGCCGTGCGGCCCGCGCACCCCGCCAGCCGCAGATCCGCCTCACCGCCCGGCCCCACGGTGGACGGGCCCGCCGTCAGCGAGATCCCGGCCTCCCGGCCTCCTTCGGGAGCCGGTCCGGATTCGGCCAGGGCGGCGGAACCCGGCACCAGCGTCGCCGCGACCACCGCGGCGGCACAGAACGTGAGGAGCGTGAAACGCATCGTGAACCTCCTTCGTGCAGGTTCACGCCTGCGGGCGCGTTCCGCATCCGCAGGAGCGGAACGCGCCGGGCTCAGCCCTCTTCCGCCGGACCGGCCGGCTCGACCAGGCCGACGAGGTCGGCGATCGAGTCGACGACCTTGGACGGCCGGAAGGGGTACTTGTCGATGTCGGCGACCGTGGTGAGCCCGGTGAGAACCAGGAAGGTCTGCATCCCGGCCTCCAGACCGGCCAGGACGTCGGTGTCCATCCGGTCGCCGATCATGGCGCTGGACTCGGAGTGGGCGCCGATCGCGTTGAGTCCGGTGCGCATCATCAGCGGGTTGGGCTTGCCCGCGAAGTACGGCTCCTTGCCGGTGGCCTTGGTGATGAGGGCGGCGACGGAGCCGGTGGCGGGCAGCGGCCCCTCGGCGGACGGGCCGGTCTCGTCGGGGTTGGTGCAGATGAACCGGGCCCCGCCGTTGATCAGCCGGATCGCCTTGGTGAGCGCCTCGAAGCTGTACGTGCGCGTCTCGCCGAGGACCACGTAGTCGGGTTCGTGGTCGGTGAGGACGTAACCGATGTCGTGCAGGGCGGTGGTGAGCCCGGCCTCGCCGATGACGTACGCCGTGCCACCGGGGCGCTGGTCGTCCAGGAACTTGGCGGTGGCCAGCGCGGAGGTCCAGATGTTCTCCACCGGCACGTCCAGGCCCATGCGCTTGAGGCGGGCGTGCAGGTCGCGGGCGGTGTAGATGGAGTTGTTGGTGAGGACGAGGAAGGGCAGGCCCGAGTCGCGCAGCCGCTTGATGAAGGCGTCCGCCCCGGGGATGGGGGTGCCTTCGTGGATCAGGACTCCGTCCATGTCGGTGAGCCAGGACGAGATCGGCTTGCGCTCTGCCATGTGCGGTACTCCTGCCGTACGCCGTGTGCGGGGACGCCGGCGGCACCGCGTTGTGCAGCGCCGACGTCCCCGATTTTAGAGCGTGGCCCCTTCGGGCCCGGAGCGGGTCAGCTGCCGGTGGCGGACTTCCAGGCCTCGACGTAGCCGTCGAGGTTGGTGCCGATGTCCGACCAGTCGGGCTCGAAGATCTCCACACCGTCCATCAGCTTGGCGAGCTCGATGGCGTTGGCGTCGGTGGCCTCGACGTCCTTGCGGGCGGAGAAGCCGCCGCCGACCGCGCTGACGTCCTTCTGGGCCTGCTCGGAGAGCATGAAGTCGAGCAGCTTCTTGCCGTTCTCGGTGTGCGGGGCCTTGTTCACCAGGCCCGCCGCGTACGGCAGGGCGAAGGTGGTGGGCTTGCCGCCCTGCTTCGCGGGGAACCAGAGGCCGAGGTTCGGCATGTCCTTGGACTGCGCGAAGTTCATCTGGACGTCGCCGTTGGCGGCGAGCAGTTCGCCCTTGTCGACCTTGGGGGCCAGCTTGCCGGTGGAGGCGGACGGGCCGACGTTGTTGGCCTGGAGCTTCTTCAGGTACGCCATCGCCGGCTCCTTGCCGCCGAAGTCGTGCATGGCCTTGATGAGGACGGCCGTGCCGTCGCCGGCGACCCCGGGGGTGGAGTACTGGATCTTGTTCTTGAACTTTCCGTCGAGCAGCTCCTCCCAGGTGCCCGGCGCCGTCTTCAGCTCCTTCTTGTTGTAGATGAAGCCGAAGTAGTTGTTGACGACCGAGGTCCACTTGTCGTCGGACGCCTTGTCGGCGCCGTCGACCTGGTCCGAGCCCTTCGGCGCGTACGCGGCCAGCAGGCCCTTGCCGTCGGCCTGCTGGATGAACGGGGGCAGGGTGACCAGGACGTCGGCCTGGGTGTTGGACTTCTCGCGCACGGCGCGCTGCACCATCTCGCCGGAGCCGCCCTCCACGTACTTGACCTTGATGCCGGTCTTCTTCTCGAAGTCCTTGAAGACCTTGTCGTACCAGCCGTCGCCGTTCTCGCCCTTGAGGCCGTCGGCGCTGTAGACGGTGACGACCTTCTCGTCGGAGGCGGCGGAGGAGCCGCCGCAGGCGGAGAGGGTGGCGGCGAGGGCGAGTGCGCCGGTGACGGCGGCGATGGGCTTGAGGTGGTTCTTGCGCATGGCGGGTCGTATCTCCTGGGTGTCGGCCGGGAGCCGGCCGGAGTCGTTACGGGGGTCCGAGGTCGTGACGTGGGTGCCGACGGATCGCGGGGGTGCCGGCGGACCGGCGGAAGCGGATCAGCGGTACGAGGCCCTGGTGCGGATGCGGGACACGCCGAGCAGCACCAGCAGCGTCGTCCCCATCAGGACCACGGCGACGGCCGCTCCGGTGAACAGCGAGCCACGGTCGGTGGCCGCGAAGATCTGCACCGGCAGCGGTGTCCAGTCGGGCGGGTAGAGCATCATCGTGGCGCTCAACTCGCCCATGGACAGCGCGAAGCAGAGCCCTGCCGCCGCCGTGAGGGACGGCAGCAGGAGCGGCAGCTTGATGCGCCACAGGACGTAACCGGGGCGGGCGCCGAGACTGGCCGCCGCCTGTTCGTACATCGGGTCGAGACGCACTATTGCTGCCGAAACCGACGAATAGGCAAACGCCGTGACAAGAATGGTGTGCGCCAGGATCACGATCCAGCGCGTTCCGTTGAGCAGCATCGGCGGCTTGCTGAACGCGACGAGCACCGCGAGCCCGACGACCACCGAGGGCACCGCGACCGGCAGCATGAACAGCGCGTCGAGGAACCGCTTGCCGCGCCTGCGCAGCGAGGCGGCGGCCAGTGCGGCCCAGGAGCCGACCGCCAGGGCCAGCAGGCTGGCGCTGACGGCGGTGATCAGGCTGGTGGTCAGGGCCTGGAGGGAGTCGCCCCCGGTGGCCGCCGCGTAGTGCTTGGTGGTCGGCCCGGACGGGAAGGCGCCGGACCAGTTGGTGGTGAAGGACGCGGCGAGGATCACCAGCAGCGGCACCGCGAACAGCGGCACGAAGAGCAGGAAGAACACGGCCCAGCTGGCCCATTTCCCGGTACGGCTATGCACCAACACGGCGGCTCACCATCCGATACAGGCTGTAGAGACCGACGGAGATCGCGATGTTGACGACGGCCACCACACAGGCCGCCGGGTAGTCGGACTCCAGGATCGCCTTGCCGTAGACGAGCATCGGCAGCGTCGTGACGCCCTTGGCGCCGGTGAACAGCACGATGCCGAACTCGTTGAGGCACATCACCAGGACCAGGCTGCCGCCCGCGGCGAGCGCGGGCAGCGCCTCGGGCAGGATCACCCGGCGCACGATCCGGGCCGGACCGGCGCCCAGCGAGGACGCCACTTCCAGCTGCGCGGTGTCGAGTTGGGAGAACGCGGCGAGCAGCGGGCGCATCACGAACGGGGTGAAGTAGGTGATCTCGGCGAGCAGGACGCCCCACGGGGTGGTGAGGAAGTCGAACGGGCCGTGGGCCGCCCCGGTGACGTCCGTCCACAGCCCGTTGGCCATGCCGACGTTGCCGTAGATGAACAGCAGGGCGAGCGTGATCAGGAAGGACGGGAAGGAGAGGAAGACGTCGATGAACTTGGCGACGGCCCGGCCGCCGGGGAACGGCACGAACGAGATGATCATGGCCAGGACGAAGCCCAGCACCAGGCAGCCGACCGTGGCGCCGACCGCCAGCCAGACCGTGGTGGTCAGAGCCGAGCGGAACGACTCGGAGGCGAACACCTCGCCGTACGGGGCGAGCGAGGTGCCGCCCTCGTCGGGTCGGAAGGACTGCTGGACGACCAGGGCCAGCGGGTAGAGGAAGACCACGGCGAGTACGGCGACGGGCGGCAGCGCCCAGACGAAGCGCGGTACGCGGCGGGGTTCGCGGGCCGGGGCCTGCGGCTCGCCGCCCGGTCCCGCCCTGCGCGTGTCCCTGGCCGTGGCGACGGCCGGTGCTGCGCTAGCCATCGGTTCCTCCCCCGGTTCCCGGGGCCGCGCCGGCGGGCAGCAGCACCGCGTCCTCGGCCGCGAAGTGCAGGGTGACCCGGTCGCCGAGCACCGGGGTCTCGCGGAGTTCCTTCAGGTCGGCCTTGACGCGGTGGCCGTCGATGTCGACGTAGAGGCGGTGGGTGGAGCCGCGCCACTGGACCTCGGCGATCGTTCCGGCGAGCGCGTTGGGCCCGTCGCCGAGCCCGACCAGGTGCGGGCGGACGCAGAGGGTGGCGGTGGCGCCCCGGGTGACCTCGCCGGTCGGTACGTCGAGGGCGCGCCCGGCGAAGTCGACGGTGTCGGCGGCCTCGGCGACGGTGACCGGCAGCAGGTTGGCGTTGCCGACGAAGGAGGCGGTGAACTCGGTGCGCGGGCGGCGGTAGAGGTCCTGCGGGGTGCCGCAGTCCTGGAGCCGCGCCTTGTCCATGACCGCGATCCGGTCGGCGAGGGTGAGCGCCTCGACCTGGTCGTGGGTGACGTACAGGATGGAGACGTCCGGCAACTCCCGGTGCAGCCGCGCCAGTTCGGCGAGCATTCCGGAGCGGAGCTGGGCGTCGAGGGCGGAGAGCGGTTCGTCGAGCAGCAGGACCCCGGGCCGGATGGCGAGCGCGCGGGCGATAGCGACGCGCTGCTGCTGGCCGCCGGAGAGCTCGCGCGGGTAGCGCGTGGCGTAGGCGGCCATGCCGACCATGTCGAGGGCCTCGGCGACCCGCTCGGGGATCTCGGACTTCGCGGCCTTGCGGGCCTTGAGGCCGAAGGCGACGTTGTCCTGGACCCGCATGTGCGGGAAGAGGGCGTACTGCTGGACGACCATGCCGATGCCGCGTTTGTGCGGCGGCAGGGCGGTGACGTCGCGGTCGCCCAGGTAGACCCGGCCCGAGGCGGGCCGGACGAATCCGGCCACCGCGCGCAGGGCGGTGGTCTTGCCCGAGCCGGAGGGGCCGAGCAGGGCCATGACCTCGCCGGGTTCGACGGTCAGGTCGAGCCGGTCGAGGACGGTGTTGCCGCCGTACTCGACGCTGACCCGGTCGAACCTGATTCCGCTGCGGACGGACCGCTCTCCGCCGGTCATGCCTCGGCCCGCGCGATCAGGTCGGGCAGCTCGGCGACGGAGCCGAGGACGTGCGTGGCGCCGTTGCGGGTCAGCTGGTCCTTGTCGTGGGCGCCGGTGAGCACCCCGGCGACGATCCCGGCACCGGAGCGGACCCCGCTGAGCATGTCGTACGAGGTGTCGCCCGCGACCACGACCTGCTGGACGCCGTCGACGGCGCCGGTGCGCAGGAACGCGGCGAGCACCATGTCCGGGTAGGGGCGGCCGCGGCCGCCCGCGTCGGCCGGGCAGAGGGTCAGGTCGACCAGGTCCTGCCAGCCGAGCGCGGCCAGGATGGCGTCCTGGGTGACCCGGGCGAAGCCGGTGGACAGGACCACGGTGCGGCCCTCGTCCTTGAGCCGTTCGATGGCGTCACGGGCGCCGGGGACCGGGGCGATGCGGCCGCCGTCGACCAGCTCGCCGTAGGCCGCCTCGAAGGCGGTGTTGGCCTGCTGGGCGCGCTGTTCGTCGCCGAAGAGGTGACGGAAGACGGAGATCTTGGACTCGCCCATGGTGGCGCGTACGTAGTCCAGCTTCTCTGCGTGGTCGGCGGAACCGGGCTCGACGCCGAGGCGTTCGGCGGCCACGGAGAACGCCTGCTCGACCAGTCCGCCGTCGGCGACGGTGGTGCCCGCCATGTCGAGCACGATCAGGTCGAGGGGGGTCCTGGGGCTCTTCTGGGTCTTGGGGTTCTGCGAGGTGTTGGGGTTCTGCGGGGTCATGTCGTCACCAGCCCAGTTCGTCGGCGGTCGTTTCGGCGATGGCGGGCGAGCAGGTCATGCCCCGGCCGCCCGGCCCGGTGACCAGCCAGACGCCGTCCCGCACCTGCTGGCGGTGGACGACCCGGCTGGTGTCGGTGCACTGGGCGTAGACCCCGGCCCACCGGTGGCGGATCCTCGGCAGCGGGCGGCCGAGGAAGGACTCGACGACCGCGGTGAGGTGCTCGTACGGCTCCTCGACGGTGTCGAAGGCGAAGGGGTGCTCGTACTCGTGGGTGTCGCCGATGGTCAGTCCGCCGTCGCGGCGCTGCACCATCAGCAGCTGCATCCGGTGCTCGGCGGCGGTGGGCGCCTGGGCCTGGCCGGCGTTGAGGGCGTCCAGGGCCTCGCCGCGGTAGGCGGGGTAGTAGCGGAAGCTGTCCGCGTCGGCGACGGAGGTGGTGAGCGGCTCGCCGAGCGGGTCGGTCTGCATCATCTGGAGGCGGACGCGGCGCACCGGCAGGTCGGGACCGGCCAGTTCGCGGACGAGCCCGCCGAGCCAGGCCCCGGTGGCCAGGATCACGGCGTCGCCGGTGTGGACGTCGCCGTGGTCGTCGCGGACGGAGGCGGTACCGACCACCTCGCGGACCTCGCGACCGCCGAGGAAGGTGTACCGGCCCGACTTCAGCAGCTCCTGCTTCAGGACCCGCTGGGCGGTGCGCGGCTCGACCGCGGCGTCCCGCCCGCACCACAGGGCGGCGGCGAACTCGCCGCGCAGCGCGGGGTTGACCGCGCGGGCCTGCTCGGCGGTCAGCAGCTTGTAGCCGCGGGCCTCCGCGTCGGGCCGGGCGACGGCCGCCTCGGCGACCGCGATCTCCAGCTCGGTGCGGATCGGGGTGAGCGAACCGCAGGCCCGGAAGCCGAGACCGGGGACCTGGGCCCCGATGCCCTCCCAGAGCTCACGGGCGCGCAGCGCCGTCTCCAGCTCCTCGCCACCGGCCCGGCCGCTGACCCATATCTGTCCGAAATTGCGGAGCGAAGCCCCGCGCGCCTCGCTCTCGCGCTCGATCTGTACGACCTCGTGGCCGCGGTTCACTGCGTGCCAGGCGTGCATGGTTCCCACCACGCCGGCTCCTACGACGATGACTCTCACGGCGGTTACGCTCGTCGGGGCGGGTGACCCACTCGAATCCGTACGGCAACGGGATGGTGAACTGGGCCCCAAAGTTGGCCTAGACCCGTTACCTTCCCGTTATCGAACCGTGCGGGTGCGCGGGCCCGCGACGGCCCGGTCCGTCAGCGCTGGGCAGCTGTCCGGTGTCCGCCGGCGTCACGCGGGCGTCAGGACCGTCAGCGGCCGTCCTGCGGGCCCAGATGGGCGGTGAAGGAGAAGCGGTCGCCGCGGTAGAGGGTCCGTACGCGCTCCAGCGGCTTCCCCGCCGTGTCGCGCGAGACGCGGTGGATCAGCAGCATGGGCAGCGCGGGCGGCGTACCGATGAGCAGCGCCTCCCGGGGCGTCGCGAGCACGGTCTCGATCCGCTCGTCCCCGTCGCCGAAGGAGATGCCGAGCCGGTCGCGGAGGTAGGCGTAGAAGGACGAGTCGGGGTCGAACTCCGTGTCCAGGTCCGGCACGCGGGCGACGGGGACGTACGTGCTCTCCAGCCCGACCCGGTCGTCGTCGGCGAGCAGCACCCGCTCCAGGTGCCAGACCGGCTCGCCCCGGGCCACCCCGACGTCCCCGGCCAGCGCCTCCGGACAGGGGAACCGCTCCAGCCCGATGAGGTGACGGCCCGGGGCCCGGCCCTGGCGCCGCACGCCCTCGGTGTAACTCGCCAGCGAGAGCGGCTGTTCGAGCTTCGGGCCCGCCACGACCGTGCCGCGCCCCTGCCGGGCGAGCCTTCCCTCCAGCAGGAGTTCGCGCAGCGCCTGGCGCACCGTCTCGCGCGAGACCTCGTAGCGCTCGGCGAGGTCGCGCTCGGTCGGCAGCATGCCGCCCTCGCCCAACTCCTCTATGAGCACGGAGACATGGGCCTTGACCGCGTAGTACTTGGGGATGCGGCCGTGCTCCGGGATGCCGGAGCGGATGGGTGCGCCAGGTGCCTGGTCGTACGGGTAGTCCACGGGCCGATCGTGGCAGACCGACATGAACACCGGTGAACATCCGGGGACGTGCGGGCGAGGTCCGAGTTGCGGATGCGGTGCGGATACGGACGCGGTGCGGAGTGTCGACGATGCGGTGCTACGGGCGGTCGCGGCGCAGGCGCCGGGCCGTGACCACCATCGCGCCGCCGCCGATCAGCAGTCCAGTGGCGGTGAGGCCGGGGGCCAGGAGCGGATCGGCGCCGGTCGCGGCCAGTTGGGGGAGGTCGGGGACGCCGGGCGGGGGTGCTGTGTCGGGTGCGGATGAGGTGTCGCCGGACTCGTCGGGCTCGTCGGGTTCGTCGGCCCCATTGGTCTCCGTCGTCTCCGCCCGCTCCGTCGTGTCGGCCGGCTCCGTCGTGTCGGCCGGCTCTCTCGTGTCCTGGGGCTCGGTGGTCCCCTCGGTGTCACCGCTGTCGTCGTCGACGACGGTGAAGGGGTAGTCGCCGGACTCACCGACCCAGGACCCGTCGTCCTTGCCCTGCGCGCGCTGCCGCTGGACGACGGCGGCGTTGGCAGTGATCCGGCCGGGGCTGGTGTCGGAGGTGAAGGCCATCCGGACCTGGATGGTCACGGTGCGGCCCGCGGGGACGGTGAAGCCGCCGAAGGTGTCGCCGCCGGTGCCGCCGAAGACCCCGATGTGCTCGTCCTGGTCGGTGGTCTCCCAGGTGACACGGTGCTCCGTGCCGGGGCGGGCCTGCTCGGAGAACTGGAGCTGGATCTGGTCGGAGGTCAGCCTGCGCTCCTCGTCGGTGAGGACGAGCACGGGGTGGACGGCCCGGCAGGGTTCGGCGGTGGTGTTGGTCAGGTCCAGGAACCAGGTGCCGTAGCCGCCGCCGGACGCGTAGGTGTCCGGGCCGCCGTGGATGCGGGCGCTGATGGGGAAGTCCTTCGCCCCGGGGTCACCGCAGGCGGGCGAGGGGCCGGGGACCGGGGAGGCGGCGGGCGCGGCGGACGGGCCCGCGGCCGGCGAGGAGGCGGAGGAGCGGGCGGCCGAGGCGGGTGCGACGGACGTGCCGCCGAGGACGACCGCCGGGACGACGCTCGCCACGGCCAGCCCGAGCGCGAAACCGTGCCGGGTGCGCCCGGGGGGTGCCGGGTGCGGGGGCGAGGGAGGGTGCGCGGGGGCGACGATCACCGGGATGGAAGCGGCCGTGGTCACCGGCACGGAAGTGGGGGCGGCGGTGGCGTACGGGGCGGGGGGCGGCGGGGTTCCGGGCGCGCCGGAGGGCGTGGCG
Organism: Streptomyces sp. NPDC056347; assembly: GCF_042262625.1. Classification (NCBI taxonomy): domain Bacteria; kingdom Bacillati; phylum Actinomycetota; class Actinomycetes; order Kitasatosporales; family Streptomycetaceae; genus Streptomyces; species Streptomyces sp. NPDC056347. The sequence continues at coordinate 18,566 of NZ_JBHJQP010000096.1, forward strand.
GAGGGCGGGGCGGAAGGAGTGCCGGAGGAAGTGGCGGAGGGCGTGGCGGACGGGGCGCCCGGAGGCGGGGTGCCGGGGGACGAGGCGTCGGGGGGCGGGGCGGTGGGGGCCATCGGGGTCCTTCGCTGGGCGCGGAACGGTCGGCTCACCCCGTGCGCCGGAGTTCACCGGGTCCGGCCGACGCTGCCACCCGCGCGCGCGGCGGACGGTGCCGACATGCCGCCGGGCCGCCCGCCCGGCCCACCGGATTCCGCCGGTCGGCCCCGGCCCACCGATCACCGCCGCTTGCCCCGGGAAACCGGTGTTGCTTAAGTGACGGCATGACCGGCCCCACGCCCCACCCGCAGCCCGCCCCCTCCGGACCGACCGGACCGACCGCCCCCGCGCTGCGCGTCGGGCTCGTCGGCTACGGCCTGGCCGGTTCGGTCTTCCACGCCCCGCTGATCGCCGCGACCGACGGTCTCGTCCTCGACACCGTCGTCACCGGCAACGAGGAGCGGCGGGCGGCGGCCCGTACCGAGTTCCCCGGGGTGCGCCTCGCCGCGTCGCCGCAGGAGCTGTGGGAGCGCGCGGGCGGTCCCGAGGCGCTGGATCTGGTCGTGATCGCGTCCCCGAACCGGACCCATGTCGCGCTCGCGACGGCCGCGCTGGAGGCCGGGCTGCCGGTCGTGGTGGACAAGCCGGTCGCCGGTACGGCCGACGAGGCGCGGGGGCTCGCGGCCCTGGCCGACGAGCGCGGACTGCTGCTCTCGGTCTTCCAGAACCGCCGCTGGGACAACGACTTCCGCACGCTCGCCCGGCTGCTCGCGGACGGGGCGCTGGGCGAGGTGCAGCGCTTCGAGTCCCGCTTCGAACGCTGGCGCCCCCGGCCCAAGGGCGGCTGGCGGGAGTCGGGCGATCCCCGGGAGATCGGCGGGCTGCTGTACGACCTGGGCAGCCATGTCGTCGACCAGGCGCTCACCCTGTTCGGGCCCGCCGTGCTGGTGTACGCGGAGGCCGACGTGCGCCGCCCCGGGGCCGCCGCCGACGACGACACCTTCCTCGCCATCACCCATGCGAACGGGGTCCGCTCGCACCTGTACGTGAGCGCCACGACGGCCCAGCTCGGCCCGCGCTTCCGGGTCCTGGGCCGGGACGCCGGTTACGTGAAGTACGGCCTCGACCCGCAGGAGGCCGATCTGCGCGCGGGCCTGCGCCCGGCGGCGGGCCGCCCCTGGGGCGAGGAGCCCGAGGAGATGTGGGGCCGGATCGGCTCGGGCGAGTCCCCGCACACCGGCGGCGGCACCCCGGTCCCCACCCGGCCGGGCGACTACCCGGCGTACTACGCGGCAATCGCCCACGCCCTGCGCGGCCGGGGCCCGAACCCGGTGACCGCCCTCCAGGCCGCGGCGTCCCTGGACGTCCTGGAGGCCGCCCGCCGCTCGGCCCGCGAGGGCGTGACCGTACGGCTTCCGCACGCCACACCCCCGCACGCCTCCGATCTTTAGGACGCGGCACGACGGTTCACGTCTCTTCGGGACGCGGCACGCCGGGCCGCGCGCGGGGCCCGAACGCCGCGTTCCGGGCCCCGCCAACGCGTCCGGGGCCGGCCGGAGTCACCTCCGGGGCCCCGTGCTCACGCCTGCGGGACCCGAAGCAGCGTCCCGGGCCCCGCTTCCCGGCGCCTACGCGTCCTTCAGCTCCCGGCGCCTACGCGTCCTTCAGCTCCTGGCGCTGGCGCCCAAGCCCCGCGATCTCCAGCTCCACGACGTCCCCGGCCCGCAGATACGGCTTGGGCTCGGGCTGCCCGAGCGCGACCCCGGCCGGGGTACCGGTGTTGATCACGTCGCCCGGGTACAGCGTCATGAAGTGGCTCAGATAGCGGACCACCTCGCCCACCGGGAAGATCTGGTCGGCGGTCGTGCCGTCCTGCTTCAGCTCGCCGTTGACCCAGAGCTTCAGCGACAGCGCCTGCGGGTCGGCGATCTCGTCCGCCGTCACCAGCCACGGGCCCAGCGGGTTGAACGTCTCGCAGTTCTTGCCCTTGTCCCAGGTGCCGCCGCGCTCGATCTGGAACTCGCGCTCGGAGACGTCGTGCGCGGTCGCGTACCCGGCGACGTGCGCGAGCCCCTCCTCGGCGGACTCCAGATAGCGGGCGGTGCGCCCGATGACGACCGCCAGCTCGACCTCCCAGTCGGTCTTCACGCTGTTGCGCGGCACCAGCACCGTGTCCTCGGGGCCGACGACGGTGTCCGGTGCCTTGAAGAACAGGATCGGCTCGGCCGGGATCTCCGCGCCGGTCTCGGTGGCGTGGTCGTGGTAGTTCAGCCCGATGCACAGGATCTTGCCGATGCCGGTGAGCGGCGGACCGATCCGCAGCCCCTCGGCGTCGAGCGCGGGCAGCTCGTCCGGGGCCGCCGCCGCGGCCCGTACCCGGGCGAGCGCCGACGCGTCGGCGAGCAGGTCGCCGTCGATGTCGGTGACGAGCCCCGACAGGTCGCGCAGGGTTCCGTTCCCGTCCAGCAGCGCCGGTCGTTCCGCCCCTGCCGTACCCACACGAAGCAGCTTCAACTCTCTGTCTCCCCTTGATCGAGATCGGGCCCGTCGAATGGGTGGCGGCCATCGCAGGCTTGTCCGATCGTCCAAGACATCCGATCACTCCACAAGACCCTGTTCACACACTGGACCGGCACGACCCCCGCGCCGGTCACGCGTACGGGCCGCACCGCCCCGGTCCGCCGCCCCGGTCGCCCCGCCCGGTCACCCCGCTCCGGCCCCGCCGCCCCGGTCACACCGGGCTGGCCACGGCGGCCCCGGCGGCCGGCATGTCGCGGTAGAGGACGGCCCGCTCGACCGCGGTCCAGGTGGTGCTGGTGACGACGTACAGCGCGGCGGCGAGCGGTACGACGGCCACGGTGACGAGGGTGAAGAACGACATCAGCGGCATCAGCTTGGTCATCGCGCCCATGCCGGGCACCGGCTGCCCGTCCGGACCGGTGGCCGGGGCGACCGGACTGGCGGCCAGCTGCCGCTTCGTACGCCGGAAGTTGAACGTGGCCACGGCGGCGACCACCACGAACAGCGCGAGGTAGACCAGCCCCTGCGTGCCGAACGGCCCGCCGTGCGCGAGCGCGTCGTGCCAGCGCGCGCCGAGCGGGGCGCCGAAGAGCTCGTGGCCGAGCAGCTCGTTGGGGGCGTCGCCGATCCGGTGGCTGGAGAAGAGGTGGTAGAGCAGGAAGAACGCGGGCATCTGGAGCAGGCTGGGAAGGCAGCCGGAGAGCGGCGAGACCTTCTCCTCCCGGTGCAGCTCCATCAGCGCCTGCTGCATCCGCTCGGGGTTCTTGCCGTGCTTCTTGCGGAGCTCGGCGATCCGCGGCTGGAGCTTGGTGCGGGCCTTCTGCCCGCGCGCCGCGGCCCGCGACAGGGGGTGGACGGCGAGCCGTACGAGTGCGGTGAACAGCACGATGGCGGCGGCGGTGGAGGCGGTCTGGAAAAGCGGGTGCAGCGCGTCGGCCAGTGCGCCGACCAGCGCCGCGAACGCGGACATGAATGCGGACATGGATGAGCCCTCCGGGGTCTCGTCGTGCCGGGAGAAGTACGGGGACGTACGGAATCGGCATGACGGACCGCGTGACGGGGCGGGCGGACTGCGTGTGCTTCGGCCTGTGCCTGCTCGGCCTTGTGCGGCTTGGCCGGTGCCTGCTCGGCCCTGTGCGGCGTGGCCGGTGCCTGCTTCGGCCGCTACCGGTGTGGCCGGTGCCTGCTTCGGCCGCTACCGGTGTGGCCGGTGCCTGCTTCGGCCGCGGCTGCTTCGGCTGCCGCTGCTGTGGCCTGTACTGCGCTGTCGCGAACCCCTACGCGGCCGTCGGAAGGCCGCGCCCGGGGGCTCGGGGGCGTCTGCGCCCCTTGGCGTCCGGGTCGCGCTGGGGCAGGAAGGCGGTGCGTTTCTCCCGGTCGCGGATGGCGGTGCGGATCCGGGTGCGGGGCACCGGGGGCGCACAGCGGGCGCTGATGAGCGAGGCGACGGCGAGCGCGGAACCGGCGGCCGCGGTGGCGGCCAGCGCGACCGCGGCGGAGAGGCTGCCGCCCTCGGCGAGGAGGACCTCGGTGACGAGGAAGAGCAGCAGACCGGCGGGGCGGAGCAGCCGGGCGAGGCCACCGCGCAGACGGCTCACGTCGCCGCTCATCGGCCCCTCCCCCCTTTTTCCGTCCCTCCGGCCGGACGCGTCGTCCGATGCTCTCCAGCCGTTATACACGACCGGTCGCGATACCCGTCCGGTCGGGCACGGCCGGACGGACCTCAACCCGCCACCGAGGAATCGACGGGACCGGCAGGACGGACGGGACGGACCTCGTCCCGCGCGAGCACCACCTCGTCCGGCCGGTCGTCGCGCTCGCGCGGCCCCGCGTACGTCACGGCGAGCGCGACGGCCAGGTTGGCGGCGAGCGCCACGATGCCCGCGTTCACCCCCCACACCGGATCGTGCTCCGAGAACACGAACCCGCACACCAGCGCCACGCCGACGACCAGCCCGCTCATCGCCCCCCACAGGGTCAGCCGCCGCCACACCAGCCCCAGCAGCACCATCGGGAGCAGCTGCGCCATCGCCTCGTACGAGATGAGGGAGAGCCGGACCAGGGTGTTCGGCGCCGTGTACGTCAGCAGCAGCGCGAGGCTCCCCGCGACCACCACGACGATCTGCGCGGCCCCCTTCTGCCGCCGCTGCCAGCGCGGTACGAGGGAGAGCACGCTGCGCCCCCACATGGTGCCGATGACCAGCATGAACACGGCCATCGGCACGATCGAGGAGAGCGCCGCGGCCACCCCGATGACCCCGACCGCCCAGGCCGGCAGCGAGTCCACGACCAGCTTGAAGAGCGCCAGATTGGACTCGGCGCCGACCAGCCCCGGCACGACGAAGAGCGCCGCCATGCCGAGCAGCATCGGCACGAAGAGCAGCACGTTGTACGCGGGCAGCAGCATCGCGTTGCGGCGCAGCACGTCGGCGTTCTTCGCGCCGAGGTACCCGGCGACGGTGGTCGGGAAGATGACCACGGTGAGCGAGTTGAGGAACGAGGTGGTGATGAACCAGGCCTGTCCCAGCCCGCTGTCGCCGTGTCCGGGGAAGGTCAGCCACTCGCTCTTCTCGGTGACGAGCCGGTCGAGGAAGGGCCCGTACCCGCCGAAGTAGTGCGACGGCACGTAGAACGCGAGGAAGCCGAGCGTGACGATCACCAGCACGTCCTTGAGCACGGACACCCACGCGCTGCCCCGCAGCCCGCTCACCACGACGAAACCGGTGGTGACGGCGAAGGCGATGAAGTAGGCCCAGTTCAGGCTGATGGAACCGTAGGAGATCGTCGAGACGACCACGCCCATGCCGGTGATCTGGAGCTGGATGTACGGGAGCAGGAAGACGGTCACGAGTACGGCGAGGAGTGCGCCGAGCCAGGGCCGCCCGAAGCGGTGCGCCACCATGTCGGTGATCCCGACGAGCCCGTGATCGCGCGCGTACGCCCAGAGCATGGGGCCGACCACGTAGCCGACCGCGTAACCGCAGGACATGTACGCGACGACGTACAGCACCGGGGTCCCGTAGTTGTAGCCCCAGCCCGCGGCGCCCAGGTAGCTGAAGCTGGTGTAGCCCTCACCGGCCATCAGCACCCAGATGAACACCGTGCCGAGGCTGCGCCCGCCGACGGACCACTCGGCGAGCCCTCCCTCGCCCGTTCCCTTCCGCCGCCCGCGCGCGGCGAGCAGCCCGAGAGCCACGGTGACGGCCATGAAGGCCCCGAACACGGAGGTCGCGACCGTGGCGTTCACCGGCGGTCCCCCCGCCGGGTCAGCCATACGGCCACGGGGGTCAGCAGGGTCGCCCCGAGGAGCCATGCGAAGAGGAACGGCAGCCCGAGAATCACCGGGTGGACCCGGTTCACGAGCGGCAGCACCCCCAGGTACAGCACGTAGGGGACCAGCAACCACAACAACTGCGGACGTCGTCTGAGCACGTCAGGGAACCTTAGGCCCTGCGTGCTGCCGCGGCCGGACATCCACGAGTTTTCCCCATACGACGAGCCGGTACCGGGAGGTGAACTCGGGTGTACAGGTCGTGAGCGTCACATAGGAACCGGCCCGGTGGTACCCGGGGTACGGGCTCAGGTTGCTGCGCGGGACCGCGGCGACGACCCCGCCGTCGCGCGGGCTGGTGCGCGCCAGCGTCCGGTCGACGGTGTACGTGTACACGGCGTCCCGGGTCTCGACGGCGATACGGTCGCCGCGCCGCAGCCGGTTGATGTACCGGAAGGGCTCGCCGTGCGTGTTGCGGTGTCCGGCGAGGGCGAAGTTCCCGGCCCGGCCGGGCTGCGCGGTGCCCGGGTAGTGCCCGACGTACCCCTTGTCGAGGACGTTCCGCTTGCCGATGCCCTGGGCGACGGGGGCGACGAGCCCGAGCCGCGGGATGCGGATGACGGCGTACGCCCGGTCCGTGCGCGGTGCCCCGCGCACGGCGCCGCCCCCGCCGTCCCGGTTCTTCTGTCCACCGCCACCACCACCCACCCCGCCGGCTCCACCGCCCCGGGAACCGCTTTCGTCCCCTCCCCCGCGGCCCGTGTCCCACTCCCGCTGGAGGGACCGCACCTGGTCCTCCGCCCCGGCTCGGGCCTGCCGGTTGGTCCACCACAGCTGGTGAACGACGAGCAGCAACAGGACGGCGCCGAGGGTCACCACCAGCTCGGCCCCCGTCCAGAGCCCGCGCGCGACGGCTCTGCGCCCCCGCGCCCTCCGCTGCGTCACCACCGGTATCCGCTCCCGCACGGCCCGCACGATAGGCCCACGGCCCGTAACTCTCCAGGGTCCGAACGACCCTCCGCCCGGAAGCCGCACAGCAGTACGGTGTGATCCATGCGCCCCGACACGCCTGCCGCCCACACCACCGAAGCCGAGCGTCTGCTGCGCGCCGCGGCACGGTACCCCGAGGACCGTGAGCCGCTGCTCCTCCAGGCCGCGGCCCATCTGGAACTCGCCGGCGACCGCGCCCGCGCCACCACCCTCTACGACGAACTCCTCGCCTCCCCCGAGCTCGCCCGTCCCCACCTGGTCAAGGCCCTCAACGCGGCCAATCTGTGGGAGTACGGCCACGAGGCCGAGGCCCGCGCGATCATCGAGGGCATCCGCACCGCGAGCCCCCTCGACCCCGGACCCTGGGAGATCGCGGCCACCACCCTCGAAGCCCACGACGAGCTGGAATCCGCCCACGACTTCTTCTCGACCGCGCTGGCCCTGCTCCTGACCCCCGGCGAGGAAGTGCCGTACGCCACCCGGTCCCTGCTGTTCGGCCGCCACCGGGTACGCAGGCTGCTGGGCGTCGGCCACGACTCCTGGGACGAGCTGGCCGACACCCTCCACACCGCGGCGGTCCCGCTGGACGAGCTCCACGACCCGAAGCGGCTGTGGTCCCTGGGCTCCTCGGACCCGGGCGAGCTGCGGGCCGAGATCACCCGCCTGCGCGCCGAGCTGGGCACGTACCGCGACGCCCTGTCCCGGCCGTTCCCGGTCGCCGTGCTGCACTGGCCCGAGCCCGAGCTGGCCGAACTCCTCGCCGGCTACCCGGGCCTGCGCGCCGAGTACCCCTCGCACACCGAGCACCTGGCCCGCCTGGAGTCCGCCCTCCGCGACCTCCACCAGGCCGGCACCCCGAACCTCGGCATCGTGACCGGCACGGTCCCGTCGTACGAGGCGTTCGCCGCCTCGGAGGCCGCGTCCCCCTCCGACCCGGACCTCCTCCCCCAGTACGCCACCACCCTCGCCGCCCGCGGCCGCGCCACCCCCTGGCCCCCGGCCCGCACCGCCCCCTGCTGGTGCGGCTCGGGCCGCACGTACCGGGAGTGCCACGGCACGGGCTGACACCCCGCCCTGCGCGCGAACGTGACACATCGCCCCCGAGGTGTCACGTTCGCCCGCTCCCGAACAAAACACATCGGCCCGGCCCCCTCCGGTCCGTAGGGTGACGCCATGCCCGAACTCCAGCGCCTGCGCCCCGACCACGCCCCCGCCGTACTCGCCTTCGAGCGGGAGAACCGCGCGTTCTTCGCCGCCTCCGTACCGGACCGGGGCGACGCCTACTTCGCCGACTTCGACGCCCGCCACGCCGCGCTCCTGGCCGAGCAGGACGCCGGGCTCTGCCACTTCCATCTGCTGGTCGACCCCGACGGCGAGGTGCTGGGCCGCTTCAACCTGGTGGACGCCGCGGACGGCGCCGCCGAACTGGGCTTCCGCATGGCCGAGAAGGCCACCCACCGCGGCCTGGCCACCGCCACCGTCCGCCACCTCTGCACCCTGGCGGCCACCGACTACGCCCTGCCCACCCTCCACGCCAGAGCCACCGTCGCCAACACCCCCTCCCGCACCGTCCTCACCCGCACCGGCTTCACCCCCACCGGCGAAACCCTCCACCTCGACGGCCAACCCGCCCTCGCCTACGTCCGCACGGCAGCGCAACGGGCTGTCAGCCCTGCTTGATACAACTGCATTCCCAAGGTGGGATGAGGGGGGATCAGTCGTGCCTCACGACTCTGCAGATGACATGGCTCCTGTTGCGGGACTCTACGAGACGCTGATCACTCAACGCCTCCAAAACCGCATGAAGCAGTTGGATGCCGCGGGCTGGCGTTCCATCGATGAAGCGGTGGGCGCCGAATCTGCGCCACACGTGCTGACGCGCCACATCGCAGGCGTCGTACGCAAAGTTCTTCAAGGGCTCTCACCTGCAGAGCAAGTGCTTGCTGCCAATCACATCCTGGACTCGATCAGCACGGTCAAGGGCGCTGCCGAGTGGATTGATCTTGTCATCGAAGGCCCCCGCCAGTTGCTGGCAGTGGCGGAGCAAGAGGCGCCTGGTGTGTATGCAATTCGCCCAGCCACCCCGCTCTCTGAGACGGCGCTCATCACGAACTCTCCCGAAGACCCGAGCCTGGGCTTCGAGCTGCGAGCCGAGTTGGCCACAGCGGACCGCGTCGATCTGCTCTGTGCCTTCGTCAAATGGCATGGCCTACGTGTGCTGGAACAAGCCCTCGCTTCTGCACGCGAGCGTGACGTACCCATCCGCGTACTGACCACTACTTACATCGGAGCCACTGAGCGGCGCGCGCTTGACCGTTTGGTCCGCGAATTCGATGCTGAGGTGCGGGTGAACTACGAGCTGCGCTCTACACGGCTCCATGCCAAGGCGTGGCTCTTCCGCCGCGATAGCGGATTCGACACGGCGTACGTAGGAAGTTCCAACCTGTCCAAGGCAGCTTTGCTTGACGGCCTCGAATGGAATGTGCGGCTGTCTTCGGTTGCTACGCCTGCTGTCATCCGCAAGTTCGAGGCAACATTTGATGCGTACTGGAGTGAACGCTCATTTGAGCCCTACGACCCGGACCGCGACGCATCGAGGCTGGACCAAGCTCTAGCGCAGGCTGGCGGCTCGATCCGAGGTGGGAGTCCCGCCATCACACTCTCTGGGCTTGAGGTTCGCCCGTACCCCCACCAACGAGACATGCTTGAACGTCTTGAAGTAGAGCGCATCGTCCACAACCGGCACCGTAACCTCCTGGTTGCCGCGACCGGGACCGGTAAGACCGTCATGGCGGCTTTGGACTTCAAGCATCTTCGGCAGAAATTGGGCCGTGACCCGCGGCTACTCTTCGTCGCCCATCGCAAGGAAATCCTGGAACAGTCCCTGCGCGTGTACCAGAACGTCTTGGTGGACGCTAACTTCGGCGAGCTCTTGGTCGGAGGAGAGATCCCGGAAAACTGGACGCATGTCTTCGGTAGCGTCCAATCACTTAACTCACGCGCTCTAGATCGCCTTGCTCCAGACCACTTCGATGTCATCGTGATCGACGAGTTTCATCACGGCACATCCCCGACGTATCGAAGGATCCTCGATCACTTCGATCCGCAGGAGCTTCTAGGCCTGACCGCAACCCCGGAGCGCATGGATGGGCTGAACATTCAGGACGAGTTCTTCGATGGTCGGATCGCAGCAGAGATGCGCCTCTGGGAAGCCTTGGAGAACGACCTACTCAGCCCGTTCCACTACTTTGGCGTCAGCGACAACACCGATATGAGCGCGATCGCCTGGAAACGTGGATCGTACGACTCTGCCGATCTCAGCGATCTCTTTACCGGGAACAAAGCACGAGCCAGGCTCGTCGTACAAGCCGTGCGGGACAAGGTCACCAACCCCGGAACCATGCGCGCTTTGGGCTTCTGCGTGTCGATCGCACATGCAGCTTTCATGGCCGATTTCTTCTGTCGAGCCGGACTCAACGCCGTTGCTCTCTCAGGCGAGACTCCCCGCGATGAACGTCGAGATGCTCTGAACCAGCTTAGATCTGGAAAGATCCAAGTAATTTTCTCCGTCGATCTATTTAACGAAGGTCTCGACATACCCGATGTAGACACGCTACTTCTCCTACGTCCCACGTCGAGCGCAACGGTGTTTCTTCAGCAGTTGGGACGAGGGCTGCGACGCACGGAAGGGAAGGCCGTCCTCACCGTGTTGGACTTCATTGGGCAACATCGCAAGGAATTTCGCTTCGAGGAGCAGTTCAGAGCGCTCACCAACCTCACACGCAACCGCCTGCTCACTAACATTGAGCACGATTTTCCGCAGTTGCCATCTGGTTGCCACATCATCCTTGAGCCGAAGGCCAAGGAACTCATCATCGACAACATCCGCAGTCAGATCAGCGTCAACGTCACGCATCTCGCGCGCGAGGTCGCTGACTACGCCGAACCTCACATCGCCAAGTACCTCAAGGAGAGCCGCCGCGAACTCAAGGAGTTGTACCGCGGCAACGGAAACTCGTGGACTGGCCTGCTTCGCAGGGCAAAGCTCCTCCCGGAGTCTGGACCGGACGGAGAGATCTCCCTACTGAAGCGTGTCCCGGCATTCCTCCATGTCGATGACCCGCTCCGCGTCTCCGCGTACACCAAGCTGCTCACCGACGACGCCCCCGAATATGGCGACCTCAACACGCAAGATCAGGCCTTCGCCCGCATGTTGTTCTTCTCGCTCTGGCCATTGGGTGGCGGATTCAGCAGCTACCAGGAGGGCTTCCATACGCTTCACTCACAGCATGACTTTCGTAGCGAACTCCGTCAGGTCCTCGCGCACGCACTAGACCAGGCCGATCATGTCCCTGTCCCGCTCCTCGGTGAACATGCAAACGCCCCACTATCTGTCCACGCCTCATATAGCCGGGAAGAGATCCTTCCCGCCCTCGGGCAATCCTCCATCAACAGCTTCCTGCCGGGACATTTCCGCGAAGGCGTGAAGTGGTGCGAGAACATCCAGACTGACGCGCTACTCATCACACTCGAAAAAGACGAGAAGGACTTCTCTCCAGAAACACGCTACAAGGACTACGCTCGAAACGAACACCAGTTTCACTGGGAGTCACAGAACCAGACCTCTGAAACATCACCAACTGGAATTCGCTACCAGACCCACAAGGAGAAGGGCAGTCATGTCCTCCTCTTCGTTCGACGCTACAAGAAGACGGATATTGGCGGGCCTCAGCCATGGATGCTTCTTGGTCCAGCTGAGTATGTTGAGCACAAGGGAAGCAAGCCCATGGGCATCATCTGGAAGCTCCTTCACGAAATGCCAGCCGATGTATGGACCTACTCAACAATCGCTGCCGGCTGATTGACTACTTAGACGGTGTCCTATGTGGCGATCGCTCGTTGGGCTGTTCATGGGGCGGGATACGTGGAGTTGGATTGTTCCGGACGGGCTGTGGGAGATCGCG
>NZ_JBHJQP010000097.1:0-30320 GCF_042262625.1 Streptomyces sp. NPDC056347
GGAGCCGGCGCGGGGGGACCTGTCCGCAGCCGATCCCGTCCGCAAAGGGTGTGCATGAGCATCGTTCAGCGTCTTGGCCGGGCCACCGCCGGTGCGGTGGCCGCATTCGCAATGTCCGTGACGCAGGCGTCGGCGGCGGCCGGCTCCTGGACCGTGAGCAACCCCCGCAGTGACGGGTCGTTCTCGGGCGTGCTCAAGGACGGGTTCCAGGCCGAGGTCGAGGACGTGGCCACCGGCCAGCGGCTGGTGTGCCGAGGGCCCCAGTCGCGTGTGAGGGGCTCCATGCCGAGCGGACCGTACCCGGACGGTGCGGGGCTGGGCACGGTCACGGAGTTCGTGTGGGGCGAACCCGGCACCGGCTCCTGCTACGGACCGCTCGGGACGACGTTCAGCGCCGGTTCGGTCTCCACCGACATGGAGTTCAGCGCCGACGGCTACGCCGGCGGGACCGTCACGGGACGGCTGACGGGGGTCGACCTGGCCTTCGCCGCCGACACCTGGCTGGGGCACTGCACGATGCGGATCTCCGGATCCCTGGACCGTGTCACGTACCGCAATTCCACCGGTGAGCTGAGCATCACCGGCGGTACGGGACTCACGATGCGGGACGTCTCCACCGACGGCTCGTGCATGGGCCTGTTGAACGAGGGCGACCAGGTGAGGTACTCGGCCGCCTTCGTGCTGGACGAACCCCTCACCGTGACGTCCCCATGAATCCCTGACCGCGAGGGCCGAGCCCCCTCCGCAGACGACCAGTCAGCTCCGAGACAACGGCAGGTTGCCGCATGAGAATGAAGTCGATCCGCTCCCGCCGATGGGGCCAGGCCGGTGCCGTCGGCGGCATGGCCCTGCTGGCAGGGCTCATGCCGGGAACGGGCGTGGCCAGCGCGACCCACGTGGTGGAGACCCCGCTGGGATACACCTGTACGACGGCGTCGGGTGAACACGGCGCGGACGTGACCGTCTCCGTCGAGCTGCCGGTGAGTTCCCCCGTGGGCGCCGAGGTCCAGCCGGAACAGGTCCGGATCGGTGTGGCGCTCGCACCGGAGCTGCTGGGCGAACTGCCCGAGGGGGATTCCCCCGTACTGTCCGGCGCGGCGAGCCTGCGGACGACGGTCACGCAGAACGGCGTTTCGACGGATGTGATGTGGCAGGCCCTGGAGATCCCGGAGTCGGCCGTCGACGCGGACGGGGACACGAACGTCGAGGCGAGCGGGGCGGTGCCCACCGTGACGCCCCGGTCCAGCGGCGCGATGGTTTTCGCGGCGGGCAAGCTGCAACTGGACCTGGTGGTCCGGGCGGCGGCCGGCGGGGAGGCGGCCGCACCCGACGTCGTCCCGGTGACCTGCACGGCCGACGCGGACCAGTCGGCGGAACTGGGGACCGTACAGGTACCGGTGTCCTCCGAGGGCACCGTGCCCGGCACGTCCGGCCAGGGGCCGGACGCGGGCACCTCGCCGAAGCCGGACGCCCGGAGCGCGGACGCCGGTGTCGCGGCGGACACCGGGGAGGTCACACCGCCAAACCTTCCGGGCTGCACGATCCTCTTCGGCCCGGTCGCCGCGCCGCCCAGGCCGGCGCACGGATACATGGCCGGTTACGCCAATGTGAACAAGCAGAAGGCCGCCACGAAGTTCGAGGACCCGGCCCATCTGATGCTCCAGCTCAACTCGATGCTCGCGGTCTACAGCTGCCCCACCGGCTCGCTGACCTGGGTCCACAGCGAAGGCACGATGGACTACCGGGGCAAGCCGCAGATGCCGCCCGCCCGGTCGACCTTCCTGACCTTCGGGTTCATGCCCACGACGGCCACCGTCGAGATGTCGCTCACCGGCCCGGTCTACATCGACACGTTCAACGACGGGGCACCGGACCCGGAGACCGGACGCCGGAAGGAATCCACGACGGCGACGACCCAGGTGAGCCTGCGGCTCTACGACGTGTCCGTGAACGGCACACCTCTCGACGTGGGGCCGAACTGCCGCACGGCGCGGTCGATGGAACTCTCCCTCACCGGCAAGGGCTCCACCGGGTCGGGTCCGGACGAGGGGTACACCGTCAAGTCCGGCGGGCCGCTCCTCGGTTCCGCCGACGTTCCCCCGTTCACCGGCTGCGGAGTGACCGAGGACCTGGACAACATGTTCACCGCCGCGGTCTCCGGGCCGGGGAACTACACCAAGATGATGCAGGGCCCGCTCTGCGTGGAGGGCGCACCGGCGAACTGCCCGGAGCCGCCGAGGCCCAAGCCTCAACGCTGAAGTCACGCACACCAGTCACGCACACCCTCGTATTTCCTCCTCAGAAAGGCTGGACGAACAATGAGCGCTGCCCCGAAGCGAGTCAGACCCGCTCTTGTCGGTGCGTTGCTGGCCGTCGCCGTGGGAGTCCCGCTGAGCACCTCACCGGCGAGCGCCGCCTCCGCGCAGGCGATGAACGGCAACTGGGCCCCGTTCAGCCGCTGTCCGGTCGATGACCCGGCCATGCTGGCCGCGGACGGTGTGAACGACATCGCGATGTGCGTGTCCTCGCACTCCGAGAGCGGCTCCATCAAGCTCGGCAACACCGAGGCGACGACCGGCGCCAACGACCTGCAGTTCGGCATCATCCGCAACACGACGACCGGTGCCTCCAAGGTCGTGCCGGCCGCGGGCGGATCGATCGTGGGAGCGCCGACGGAGATCCCCGGCGGACTGCTCGGGATCATGTGCCCGAGCGGCATCCCGGTCGTCTCCGACATCTGCAAGCAGCTGACGGACAACAGCCTCAACCGCGTCGTCGCCACCGTGCAGTCGGTGGGCACGCCCACGAACTTCGACCTGACGGCCGGCATGCAGAGCGGGAAGACGATCGTCAACATCCCGGTCCGCATCCACCTGGAGAACCCCTTCCTCGGCTCGAAGTGCTACATCGGCACCGCCTCCGACCCGATCGTGCTGAGCCCGCGCAACCTCACCCAGCCCGCCATCGGCAGCCGCCGCTTCGACGCCGACGGCACCGCGAACACCGGGGGCTTCCTCAACCGGATCGAGCTGACCGGCAACGCCCAGGGCGACTCGTCCTTCGCGGTGCCCGGAGTGAGCGGCTGCGGCCCGCTGACCCTCGGCGAGCTGAACTGGGCGGTCAACCTCAAGACCGGACTTCCCTCGGCCTCCGGCAAGAACAGCCTGACGCTCAACAACGCGGCCACCTACACGGCGGGCCTGGCCCTGCCCGGAGCATCGGCGCCCAACGCGGGCCGGCTGCTCTCGGAGAACTGGCACGCGGGCGTGGCGAAGTAGCCGGGGCGGGGGAGGAGCGGTCATGAGGAACAGGACCGGACGGTTATGGTGCGTGGCGGTGGCGGCCGGCGCGCTGACCGCGGCGGCGGTGCCCTCCGCGTACGCCGCCTCGGCGGAGGAGGCTCCGGCACCGCTCGCCGGGGCCTGGACGGCGAAGCTCGCGCCCGGGTCCACGGCCGGCATGGGCGGGTTCTCCTGCGACAGCAGCACGGCCTCGGGCGTGGACAACACCATCCTGTCCGCGACGTGGCAGTGCCAGGGGCCGCTCGGCTCCACCGGCTCGGCCGCGCTGACCCGGGCCGCGACGTTCTCGCCGTCGACCTCCTCGGGGGGAATCGTTTCGGGGTCCGTCGACGGCGTCGTCATCAAGGTCCAGATGGACGGCGCACTCGGCCTGTGCACCATTACGGCGGCAGGAAATGCGCCGCACGCCGCGTTCAATCAGGCGACCAGTGAATTCTCGATGACCCCCGGGCCGGGTCTCGCCGTCACGCAAGCCACCAACTGCGCGGGTCTCGCGAATGTCGGGGACCAGTTCCCCTACTCGGGAACCCACCGGGTCACATTCACCTGAGAACACGCGTACCGCACCCCTCGTCCGCCCCACCCGGATGGTGCTTCCGGGTGGGGCGGACGCATGCAATGGAGTCTTCGGTCCGGGCATCGCCTCCACTCACTTGTTAATAAGCGAATGGGAGCGAATGCTCACCGGACAACAAAAAGCACCGAGAACGTGTTTCAGCCCACAGAAAGTTTACGATCCAGTATTGCTAAGCAGGTTACCGGGTCGTAGCGTCCCGGTTGAGCAGCGGGGAAAGACATCCGCGGCTGCTCGCCCGGAACCTCGGGAGCCCGGGCGGACCAGGTCCCGCCGGCCGCCGGACCCCGACCCGCGGGCCGGAGGGCTTGCGCACCTTTCGACAAAGCGGCCGTACGACTTTGTCACTTGGTGACAAGCGCTCCGCTCCCCGCCCCAGATTCGTCGATTTCCGCTGCTCAACGGCTTGTCCTGGCGGTTTCGACGGACATAGCGTGTGCGCCTCCTGGTGCATGTGTGACGAGCCGCCATTGGATTTCTCAGAGCCGGAGCGCTGACAGATGACTTCGTTCACCACAACGTCGAAGGAGGGCCGATGGGAATCGAAGTAGTCGTCGAGGGCCTCACGAAGTCCTTCGGTAAGCAGAACATCTGGCAGGACGTCACCCTCACCCTGCCCGCCGGAGAGGTGAGCGTGATGCTCGGTCCTTCCGGTACGGGAAAGACGGTCTTTCTGAAATCCATCATCGGTCTGCTGAAGCCCGAACAGGGACGCGTTCTCATCAACGGCGTCGACATGGTGAACAGTCCGGAACGCGACATCATGGAGACCCGGAAACTCTTCGGGCTCATGTTCCAGGACGGTGCACTCTTCGGGTCGATGTCGCTCTTCGACAACATCGCTTTCCCGCTGCGCGAGCACACCCGCAAGAAGGAATCGGAGATCCGCCGCATCGTCATGGAGCGGATCGACATCGTCGGTCTCCTCGGTGCCGAGGACAAGCTCCCCGGCGAGATCTCCGGCGGTATGCGCAAGCGCGCCGGGCTCGCCCGGGCCCTGGTGCTGGACCCGCAGATCATCCTCTGCGACGAACCCGACTCCGGACTCGACCCGGTCCGCACCGCCTACATCTCCCAGCTGCTCATCGACCTCAACGCGCAGATCGACGCGACGATGCTCATCGTCACCCACAACCTCGACATCGCGGCCACCGTCCCCGACAACATGGGGATGCTGTTCTGCCGCAACCTGGTGACCTTCGGGCCCCGCGAGGTGCTGCTCACCAGCGAACTGCCGGTCGTCTCCCAGTTCCTCGCCGGGCGCCGCGAAGGGCCCATCGGAATGGCCGAGGAGAAGGACGCCGCCACCCTCGCCGCCGAGGAGGTCAGCGGCTACGGGGTCGGCATCAGCTCCGCGAACGCGCCGCGCACCGTCGTCCCGCAGCTGGAGCCCTCGCCCGGCATGCCCGTACGGCAGGCCGCGCTGCGCCGCCGGGAGCGGGTCATGTCGATGATGGGCCAGCTGCCCGAGGCCGCCCGCACCGCCATCATGAGGAGCTACACCCCGGCCGCCGGCGGTGAGCGCCCATGACGGCCCCCATGCCGGTGCTGCCCCCCGAACCGCCCGCCGCCGACCAGCCACCGGAGCCGGAGACCTCGAAGAGCGCCGGGCGGAAACAGCCGAGCCGGCTGCTCGCCCCGCTCCGCGAGACCGGGAAGCTGTTCTCCCTCGCCGCCACCGTGAGCCGCGAGGTCTTCCGACGGCCCTTCCAGGTACGGGAGTTCATCGAGCAGTTCTGGTTCGTCGCCAGCGTCACCATCCTGCCCGCCGCACTCGTCTCGATCCCGTTCGGCGCCGTCATCGCCCTCCAGGTCGGCTCGCTGACCCAGCAGCTCGGCGCCCAGTCGTTCACCGGCGGCGCCAGCGTCCTGGCCGTCATCCAGCAGGCCAGCCCGATCATCGTGGCGCTGCTGATCTCCGGCGCCGCGGGCTCGGCCATCTGCGCCGACCTCGGCTCGCGCAAGATCCGCGAGGAACTCGACGCGATGGAGGTCATGGGCGTCTCGCCGATCCAGCGACTCGTCGTCCCCCGGGTGCTGGCCACGATGCTGGTCGCCGTCCTGCTCAACGGCCTGGTCTCCGTGGTCGGTACGCTCGGCGGCTACTTCTTCAACGTGATCCTCCAGCACGGCACCCCCGGCGCCTACCTGGCCAGCTTCTCCGCCCTCGCCCAGCTGCCCGACCTGTACATCAGCGAGGTCAAGGCACTGATCTTCGGTTTCATCGCGGGCATCGTCGCCGCCTACCGGGGACTCAACCCGCGCGGCGGCCCCAAGGGTGTCGGTGACGCGGTCAACCAGTCCGTCGTCATCACCTTCATGCTGCTGTTCTTCGTGAACACGGTCCTCACGGCGATCTACCTCCAGATCGTCCCCGCGAAGGGGAGCTGACCGATGTCGATGCTCAGCTGGCTCGACCGATCCGGTGAACAACTCACCTTCTACGTACGCGCGCTGATCTGGATCCCCCGGACCCTGCGCCGCTATCTGCGCGAGGTCCAGCGGCTCCTGGCCGAGGTGGCCTTCGGCAGCGGCGGTCTCGGCGTCATCGGCGGCACCATCGGCGTGATGGTCGCGATGACCCTCTTCACCGGCACCGTCGTCGGACTCCAGGGGTACGCGGCCCTCAACCAGATCGGCACCTCCGCCTTCACCGGCTTCATCTCCGCCTACTTCAACACCCGCGAGATCGCCCCGCTCGTCGCCGGGCTCGCGCTCTCCGCCACCGTGGGCGCCGGGTTCACCGCCCAGCTCGGCGCGATGCGGATCAACGAGGAGGTCGACGCCCTGGAGGCGATGGGGGTGCGGTCGATGCCGTACCTCGTCTCCACCCGGATCATCGCCGGGGTCGTCGCGATCATCCCGCTGTACGCGGTCGGGCTGCTCTCCTCGTACCTCGCCTCCCGGCTGATCACCGTCCTGTTCAACGGGCAGTCCGCGGGCACCTACGACCACTACTTCAATCTCTTCCTCTCCCCGGACGACGTGCTGCTGTCGGTGCTCAAGGTGCTGATCTTCAGCGTGATGGTGATCCTCGCCCACTGCTACTACGGCTTCCACGCCACCGGCGGGCCCGCCGGGGTGGGGGTCGCGGTCGGGCGGTCGGTCCGCAACGCCATCGTGCTCATCAGCGTCACCGACTTCTTCCTCTCGCTCGCCATCTGGGGCGCGACCACGACGGTGAAGGTGGCCGGCTGATGATCTCCCACAGCACGCACACCGTGCGCCGCAGACTGGCCGGGGTCGCCTTCCTCCTCGTGCCCGCCGTACTCGTCTGGGTCTCGGTCTCGGTGTACCGGAAGGACTTCAGCGACGACGCGACCGTGACCGTGCGCACCTCGAGCGTCGGCAACGAGATGCACGACAACGCCGACGTGAAGCTGCGCGGTGTCGTCGTCGGGCAGGTCCGCGGCATCTCCGCCGACGGGAACGGAGCCCGGCTCACCCTCGCCATCGACCCCGGCGAACTCGACCGCATCCCGTCCGACGTGACCGCCCAGATGCTGCCCACCACGCTCTTCGGGGAACGGTTCGTCGCCCTCGTACCGCCGTCGACGCCGTCCACCGAACCGCTGCGGGCCGGAGCGGTCATTCCCCAGGACCGTTCCAGCAACGCGATCGAGCTGGAGCAGGTGCTCGACAACGTGCTGCCGCTGCTGACCGCCGTCAAACCGGAGAAACTCGCCGCCACCCTCGGCGCCGTCTCCCAGGCGCTCCAGGGACGCGGCGACAAGCTCGGTGACACCCTCGCCACGCTCGACGCCCACCTGGCGAAGTTCAACCCCCAACTGCCCACGCTCAACGAGGACATCAAACAACTCGTCAAGGTGTCCAAGGTGTACGGGGACGCCGCCCCCGACATCCTCGACGCGCTGACCGACTTCACCACCACCAGCGGCACCCTCGCCGAACAGGAAGCACAGCTCGCCGGGGTCTACGGCTCCACCACCGCCTCCGCCCGCGACCTGACCTCCTTCCTCCAGGAGAACAAGGACAACCTCATCCGGCTCTCCGCCACCGGCAGACCGACGCTGGAGACGCTCGCCCGGTACTCCTCCTCGTTCCCCTGCACCCTGCGGACCCTGGCCGGATTCGTCCCCGCCATGGACAAGGCGCTCGGCAAGGGCACCGACCGGCCCGGACTCCACGTCACCGTCAAGCCGGTGAAGTCGAAGGGCAAGTACGTGCCCGGCCGGGACACCCCGGTCTACGACGCCACCGGCGGACCGCACTGCTACTCCGTGCCGTACATGGGCAAGGCGGCGCCCACCGCCGACGCCCGCGCCGCGAGCCCGGTCACTGCCCCCGGCACCGCCGGCCGTACGTCCGACACCGCGCCCCCGGCCGCCGCGTCCGGACTCGGCATGCCCAACTCCCCGCAGGAGAGCCGGCTCGTCAACGAACTGGTCGCTCCCTCACTGAAAGTCCAGCCGCAGACCCTGCCCGACTGGAGCAGCGTGCTCATCGGTCCGGCCTTCCGCGGTGCGGAGGTGAAGCTCAAGTGAAGCGCCGCTCTCTCGCCGGTCCCCTCACGAAGTCGATCGTCTTCGTCCTGGTGACCGTGCTGGCCACCAGCGTGCTGGCCCTGTCCATCGCCAACACCGGCGTCGGTGACACCACCACCTACCGGGCCAGGTTCACCGACGTCACCGGACTGGTCGTCGGCGACAGCGTCCGGATCGCCGGGGTCAAGGTGGGCCAGGTCGAGTCCATCGAGATCGCCGACAAGCGGCTGGCCGAGGTCTCCTTCGCCGTACGCAAGGGACGCGGCCTCCCCGCCTCGGTGACCGCCTCGATCAAGTACCTCAACATGGTCGGCCAGCGGTACATCGACCTCGACCAGGGGGCCGGGCCGGTCGGCCGGAGCTTCTCCGCCGGGGCGACCATTCCGCTCTCCCGCACCACCCCGGCACTCGACCTGACCCAGCTCTTCAACGGCTTCCAGCCCCTGTTCGAAGGCCTCTCCCCGCCCGACGTCAACCAGCTGGCCGGTTCCATCGTCCAGGTGCTCCAGGGCGAGGGCGGCACCGTCGACAGCATCCTCCAGCACGTCGGTTCGCTGACCGGAACGGTCGCCGCGAAGGACAAGGTGATCGGTGAGGTGATCAAGAACCTCAACACGGTCCTGAAGACCGTCAACGACCGCGAGGCGGGCTTCGACGACCTCGTCGACACCCTCCAGCAGCTCGTCACCGGATTCGCCGGGGACCGTAAACCGCTCGGCCGGGCCGTCACCGCCATGGGCGCGCTCACCACCGTCACCGCGGACCTGCTCGAGGAGGGGCGCGCACCCCTCAAGCAGGACATCAAGCAGCTGGGACGGCTCTCCGGCCAGCTGGAGAAGGGGACACCGCAGATCGAGAACTTCCTGGCGAAGACCCCGGCGAAGATGTCCGCGATCACCCGGCTCACCTCCTACGGCTCCTGGCTCAACCTCTACCTCTGCGAGGCGAAGGTGAGCGGAGTGACCACCGAGGACGGCAGCGCCCCGCCCACCGGCATCGAGGTCAGGAAGCCGAGGTGCCAGGGATGAGGATCAAACCCGTACGGGAACGCAACCCCGTGGCCGTCGCCGTCGTGGGACTGGTCGTCCTCGCCCTCATCGGCCTGGGCGCCTACCGCGTCGACGCGCTGCCCTTCATCGGCGGCGGCACCACCTACAGCGCCGACTTCACCGAATCGGCCGGACTGGCCGAGGGCGACGAGGTACGGGTCGCCGGGGTGAAGGTCGGCGAGGTCACCGGCGTCGCGCTGGACGGCCCCAAGGTGAAGGTCAGCTTCAGGGTCAAGGACGTGTGGATCGGCAACTCCTCCACCGTCGGCATCGCCATCAAGACCCTGCTCGGCGAGAAGTACCTCGCCGTCGACCCGCTGGGCGACACCGCACAGGACCCGCACGAACGCATCCGGTCCAGCCGCACCACCTCCCCGTACGACGTCACCCAGGCGTTCAACGGGCTCGGCGAGACCATCGGTGAGATCGACACCGCGCAGCTCGCCAAGAGCTTCGAGACGATCTCCGACACCTTCAAGGACTCCCCGCCGGACGTGAAGAGCGCGGCCGAAGGGCTCTCCGCCCTCTCGAGGACCGTCTCCGAACGCGACGCCCAGCTCGCCACCCTCCTCAAGGGCAGCAAGCAGCTCACCAGGACGCTCGCCAACAAGAAGAGCAGCTTCGAGACCCTGCTGGAGGACGGCAACCTGCTCCTCGGCGAGATCCAGGCCCGCCGCGACTCCATCCACCAGCTCCTCACCGGCACCCGCGACCTCGGCACCCAGCTCACCGGCCTGGTCCGGGACAACGACAAGCAGCTGAAGCCCACCCTGGACTCGCTCGGCCGGGTCACCGCCGTACTGGTCAAGAACCGCAAGAGTCTCGACAAGGTGCTCTCGCTGGCCGGCTCCTACAGCCGGCTCGTCGGCAACACCCTCGGCAGCGGCCGCTGGTTCGACAACTACGTCTGCGGAGTCGTCCCGAAGGAGTACGTGCCCGCGGGCACGCCCGCCGGGGCCGAGTGCAAGCCACCCAAGCAGCAAGGCGGCCGCTGACATGAGAATGAAGCGCATCGTCGGCATCGGCGCCGGAATCGCCGTGGTGGCCGTGGCCGCCACCACCGGCGTGCTGGCCGCGGACGACGGGGGAACGACCATCACCGCCTACTTCGACCAGGCCACCGGTGTGTACGCCGGGTCCGACCTGCGCGTCCTCGGCGTACGGGTCGGCACGGTCGAATCGGTCACGCCCCGCGGCAAGGAGGTCAAGGTCACCCTGCGGCTCGACAAGGGCGTCAAGGTCCCCAAGGACGCGCACGCCGTGGTCGTCGCCCCCAGCCTGGTCGCCGACCGCTACGTCCAGCTCGCCCCCGCCTACGACGGCGGACCGGAGATCGAGGACGACGCCGTCCTGCCCGCCGCGAACAACGCCACCCCCGTCGAGGTGGACCAGCTGTACGACTCCATCACCCAGCTCTCCAAGGCCCTCGGCCCCGAGGGCGCCAACGCCGACGGAGCACTGAAGGACCTGCTCGACACCGGGGCGAAGAACCTCGACGGCAACGGCGCGGCCATCGGCGACTCCATCGAGCAGTTCGGCAAGGCCACCAAGACCCTCGACAAGAGCAGCGGCAACCTCTTCGACACCCTCTCCTACCTCCAGACCTTCACCACCATGCTGAAGGACAACGACGGCAACGTCCGCGCCGCCGAGCAGCAGCTCAACTCCGTCACCGGCTTCCTCGCCGACGACAAGGAGAACCTCGGAGCGGCCCTCAAGGAGCTCGGCACCGCGCTCGCCCAGGTCAAGGGATTCATCCAGAAGAACCGCGGCACGCTCAAGAAGAACGTCGAGGCCCTGGTCCCGATCACCCAGAGCCTGGTGGACCAGCGGGCCTCGCTCGCCGAGGCGATGGACACCCTGCCGCTCGCCGCGGGCAACGTCCTCAACGCCTACGATCCCGCCAACCGCACCCTCAACGGACGCACCAACCTCAACGAGCTGTCCATGGGCGGACCGCTCACCGAGTCCCCCGGACTCGCCGGTCTCACCCCGGTGGACACCGCACGCCGCAAGGCGCTGCCCAGCCTGCCGCTGCCCGCCGTCGGCACCGTCTACGGCACCCCGGCGAAGACCGCCACGCAGAAGAAGGGGGCGAACCGATGAGCCCTGCGCTGCGCAGACCCGGAGCCCGTACGACCGGCGTCGCCGCCCTGCTGGCGGTGGCCGCCGGACTGGCCCTGGTCGTCACCCAGTCCGGTCTGCCCACCTTCACCGGCATCGACCAGGTGCCGCTGCCCGGCGGCGCGGACCTCGGCGACCACCCGTACGAGATCACCGCCGAGTTCGCGGACGTGCTCAGTCTCGCCCCGCAGGCCTCGGTGAAGGTCAACGACGTCGCCGTCGGCCGGGTCACCGAGGTCTCCCTCGGCTCGGACAGCTGGAACGCCAAGGTCACCATGCGGGTCAACGGCAGGGTCGAACTGCCCGCGAACGCCTACGCGCACCTGGAGCAGTCCAGTCTCCTCGGCGAGAAGTACATCCAGCTCGCCGCGCCCGCCGCCGGCGCCGCGCAGGGGCGGCTCGCCGACGGGGACCGTATCCCGCTGACCCGCACCAACCGCAACCCCGAGGTCGAAGAGGTCTTCGGCGCCCTGTCGATGCTCCTCAACGGCGGCGGCGTCAACCAGCTCAAGACCATCACCACCGAACTCAACAAGGCGCTCTCCGGCCGCGAACCCCAGGTCCGCTCCATGCTCCGCCGGGTCGACACCCTGGTGACCGACCTGGACGACCACAAGAAGGACATCACCGACGCCCTCGACGGGGTGAACCGGCTCTCCGCCACCCTCGCCACCCGCAAACAGGACGTCGGCACGGTCCTCACCGGACTCAGCCCCGGTCTCAAGGTGCTGGAGAAACAGCGCGGTTCCCTCCTCACCATGCTCCGGTCGCTCGACACCCTCTCCGGCGTCGCCGTCGACACCATCAACAAGAGCAAGGCGGACATGATCGCCGACCTCAAGGCCCTCGCCCCCAGTCTCAAGGCGCTCGCCGACTCCGGCCGCGACCTGCCCGACTCCCTCCAGGTGCTGCTCACCTATCCGTTCACGGACGAGGTGCTGCGCGGAGTGAAGGGCGACTACCTCAACGTCTACCTGGACGTGACGGCCATGCCCGGCACACAGATCGTCCCGGCGCTGACCCCGGCGCAGGCGCCGCAGAGCGGAGCCGCCGCCACCAGGAGTTCCCTGCCGCTGCCGCTTCCCGCGATCCCGACGGCGGGCACGGACGGGAGCAGCCGATGATCACCCTCGCCATCCGGCTCAAGAACATCTCGTTCCTGGTCATCGCCGTGCTCGTGCTCGGCTTCCTCGGCGTGCGCTACGCCGACCTCGGCCACTACATCGGCCTGCGCGGCTACTACACCGTCACGGTCCAACTGCCGCGCACCGGCGGGCTGTACACCCACTCCAACGTCACCTACCGGGGCGTCTCGGTGGGCCGGGTCGGTCCCATCGAGCTGACCGGCGACGGGGTCGAGGCCGAACTGCGCATCGAGAAGGACGCGCCGAAGATCCCGGACGGGCTGAAGGCCGTGGTCGCCAGCCTCTCCGCCGTCGGCGAGCAGTACGTCGACCTGCGGCCCACCCGCAGCGGCGGCCCCTACCTGGCGAACGGCTCCGTCATCGACCAGACCGACACCACCGTGCCCGCCCCGGTCACCAACGTCCTCACCAGCGTCAACGACCTGGCGAGCTCGGTCGATCTGGAATCCCTGCGCACCGTCGTCGACGAGTTCGGCACCGCGTTCGAGGGTCGCGGCGACGACCTCCAGGTGCTGCTGGACACCAGCAGCGACTTCGTGCAGGCGGCGGACGACGCGCTGCCCACCACCACCAGGCTGATGGCCGACGGCCGAACCGTACTGCGCACCCAGGCCGAACAGGGCGAGGCGCTCAAGGGCTTCGCCTCCGGTGCCGAGGAACTGGCCGCCCAGCTCAAGGGATCCGACACCGACCTGCGCAAGCTGATCGCGGCCGCCCCCGACGCGACCGGGCAGATCAGCGGACTGCTGCGGGACGTCGACCCGGCCTTCGGCGTCGTCGTCGCCAACCTCCTCACCACCTCCGAGGTGGCTGTCACCCGCCAGCGGGGCCTGCAGGAACTCCTGGTGAAGCTGCCCGCGGTGGCCGCCGCCGGATCCAGCGCGATCGACGAGAACGGCGCCCGGTTCGGGATGTCCGTCACCTTCTTCGAACCCCTGCCGTGCACCGCCGGATACGGCGGCACGACCTACCGGGCCGGTCTGGACACCACCGCCGGGCCGCCCGTCAACACCAAGGCCCGCTGCACCTCCTCGCCCGGCACCGGCATCAATGTGCGCGGCAGCGCCAACGCGCCGAAGGGCGGCGCCGTGCCCGCGCCCGCCAAGCCCGGCTCGATGCTGCTGGGCGACGGCGGGGCGGACCGGCTCCCCGGCGCACTCGGTGTCACCGGCCGGGCCCCGCGCGGCGGCGACACCATGGCCGGGCTGCTGGGCCTCGGACAGGAGGGCGGCCGATGACGGCCCGTGCGAAGAGCCTGACCGGCTGGGTGGTGCTGCTGGTCGCCGCGGCGGTCTGCGCGCTGGGCGGCTGGTCGTACCTCGGGGCGCGCGGCGACGACGGCCTCGCGTACGCGAAGAGCCGTGACGCGGCGCTGGCCGACGGCAAGGACCGTCTCGCCCGGCTGAACAGCCTCGACGCCAAGGACGCCCGGAGCGTGGACGCCGGTCTCGGCGCCTGGCTCGACTCCGCGACCGGACCGTTCCACGACCAGTTGCGGCGTACCCGGAGCAAGGACGCCGAGGAACTGACCAAGGCCGCCGCCACCGCGCGCGCGAAGGTCACCGATGCCGCGCTCACCGCGCTCGACAAGCGGGCCGGGACCGCCGAGATGATCGCGAGCGTCGATGTCGAGGTCACCCCGCGCACCGGGCAGGGCGGCACCGAGCGCAAGCGCTTCGAGGCCACGCTGGCCCGTACCCCGGACGGCTGGAAGGTCAAGGCGCTCACGGCGATTCCGGTCGGGAGCGGCACATGAACGAGCGGGGAGGCACAGCGGTCGTGAGCACGGACACCGACACCCGGAACACCGGCACCGACACCGACGTCGACACCGGGACCAGTGCCGCGGAGGAGGGACGGACCGGGGCCGCGGCGGCGACCGGGGAGCCGGTCCCCGCCCGGCGGTGGCCGCGCGTCGTGGCGGCGGCGCTGTCGGTCGTACTGCTCGTGGCCGGCGGGGTGCTCTTCGCCCAGGGCCGGGCCCTGCGCGACACCCCCGCCGCCGCGAACCGCGCGCTGACCGACGGCGAGGCGACCACCCGGGTGGCGGGCGATGTCAGCAACGCGCTGGGCAAGGTCTTCTCGTACAGCCCGCAGGCCACCGGCGTCACCAAGGAGTCGGCGAAGCAACTGCTCGCGGGCAAGGCGCTCCAGCAGTACGCGGCCCTGTTCGGCCAGGTCGAGAAGCAGGCCGCCGACCAGAAGCTGACGCTCACCACCCATGTCGTACGCGCCGGGGTCACCCGGCTGACCGACGACAGCGCCCACCTGCTGGTCTTCCTCGACCAGGTCTACGAACGCGCGGGAAAGCCCGCCACCACGGCGGCCGCCCAGCTCTCCGTCACCGCGCAACTGCGGGACGGGCGCTGGACCGTGGTCGAGATCACCGCCAGATAGCAGCGTCCGCACACGCGCGACTCGGTACGCAACGGCCGGCAGAAGAGAGACAGCACATGGCACGGGTACGGAAGACGAGGAACCCGCTGATGGCGGCGGCGGTCGTACTGACCATCGCGGCGACCGGTGCGGCGGCCTGGGGCGGGGTGTCCTGGTACGGCGCCGCGCACGACGATTCGGCGGCCTACGCGCAGGCCCGTGACGAGGCGCTGGCGGCGGGGGAACAGGCCGTGCAGAACATGAACACCCTCGACCACCGCGAGCTGGAGAAGGGGCTCGACAGCTGGGAGGACTCCACCACCGGCGACCTGCACCAGCAACTCGTCGACGGGCGGTCCGCGTTCGTCAAGCAGATCCAGGAGGCGAAGACGGTCAGCACGGCCCGGATCCTCTCCGGGGCGGTGACCGAACTCGACGACCGGGCGGGGAAGGCCGGGGTCATGGTGGCGCTGCGGGTCACGGTGACCGCGCCGAAGGGCAAGCCCGCGGTGAAGGAGAGCCGGATGCTCGGCAAGCTCACCCGGACCTCCGAGGGGTGGAAGCTCAGCGCCCTCGGCCAGGCACCCGTCGGCAACACCGCCGGCTGACGCCACCGAACCCCACCCCGCCACCGAGAGGACCCCGGACATGTCGACGACCCGTCACCTCGTCAACCGTCAGCGCCGCCTGGCCACCGTCGCGGCGGAACGCGCCGCGGCCCCGGAGCGCCGGCCCGCCGCCCCTGGCGAGCCGGACGAAGCCCCCGACGCGCGGGATGTCCCCGTCGGCGAGGACGCCGAAGCAGCCGACGGCAGGGACGCCGGAGCCGCCGAAGCGGCCGACGCCGACGGCCGGGACGCCGGAGCCGCCGACGGACCGGACGGGGCCCGGGAGCGGAAGGCGCCGCGTACCACCGGCCTGCGGGACCGGCTGCCCGCCGCGCTCTGCGCCCTCACCGTGCTGCTCGGAGCCTTCGCCGCCTGGGCGTTCGGCTCGGCGAACGACCTGCGCGACGACCCGTCCCGGCAGAACACCGCCCTCACCGACATCGCCCGCACCAGCGAGGTGAAGGGCCAGATCGCCGACGCCGTCGGCGCGGTGTTCTCGTACAACTACGCCTCGCCCGGCCGGTCCGACCAGGCGGCCGCCGGCCACCTGGTCGGCAAGGCGGTGCAGCAGCACAAGGACATGCTGGCCCAGGTCCGGGCCCAGGGGCAGAAGCAGAAGCTGGTGCTGACCACGACCGTCACCGACAGCGGGGTGGAACTGCTGGACGGCGACCGGGCCCGGCTGCTGATCTTCGCCGACCAGAGCAACACCCGCACCGGCGCGTCCGACGAGACGACCTACGCGGCGGCCATGTTCGCCGTGGACGCGGTCCGTCGCGGCTCCACCTGGCGGATCTCCTCCATCGACACGTTCACCCGCTGACCCGGTGACCCGGGGGAAAAGGGGAGCACGCATGAGGTTCAACGGCACGACGGCCCGCGGACTCGGCGGCACGGCCGTCGCGGTCGCCGCGATGGCCGCGCTCACGGCGTCCCAGGCACCGGGACTCGTCAGCCACGAGGCGAGGCCGGAGAATCGCCGGGAGGCCGACGAGGTCACGTGGACGCACGTGCCCAACGACGACTCGTACCACACCGAACTCCCGCCGCTGGAGTCGCCGAAGCCGCCGAAGCCCGGGGCGAAGCAGAGCCCGGTCGCCGCCCGGTCGTGGGCCGAGGCGGGCATCCCGGCCACCGTGCTCGCCGCCTACCGCAAGGCCGAGAGCACCCTCGCGCGGACCGACCCGGGCTGCCGGCTGCCCTGGCAGCTGCTCGCGGCGATCGGCAAGGTCGAGTCCGGCCAGGCGGGCGGGGGCCGGGTGGACGCGCAGGGCACCACCCTCACCCCGATCCTCGGGCCGGTCCTCGACGGCCAGGGCTTCGCCAACATCCCGGACACCGACAACGGCGTGTACGACGGTGACCGCACCCATGACCGGGCGGTCGGCCCGATGCAGTTCATCCCCTCGACCTGGGCCCACTGGGGCAAGGACGGCAACGGCGACGGCCGCCGCGATCCGAACAACGTCTTCGACGCCGCGCTCGCCGCCGGGTACTACCTCTGCGCCGGGCCGCGCGATCTGACGGTCAAGGCCGACCTGGACCGCGCGATCCTCAGCTACAACCACTCGGACACCTATCTGCGCACCGTGCTGTCCTGGCTGGAGTTCTACCGCAAGGGCATCCACCCGGTGGCCGACGGCAGGGGCACCGTCCCCAAGAGCCCCGGCGCGGGCGGCCCGAACAAGCCGAAGCACCCGGTCGGCGGCCCGGGCGTCCCGGAAGGCGGCGGCATCGTCGTCGGCCCGCAGCCCTCCGGATCGCCACGGCCCTCCGGCTCGGCCACCCCGCGGCCCTCCGGATCACCGACCACCTCCCCGTCGGCCCCCGGCTCCCCGGAGCCCACCGATCCGGGCAGCGGCTCGCCCGACCCCACCGACCCCGGCTCGGCGAGCCCGGACCCCGGCGAGAGCCCCGACCCGGGCACCCCGGAACCCACCCCCACCTGCCCGACGGACCCGGCGACCCCCGACCCCACGGACCCGGCCGGACCCACCGTGCCCGAGCCCGACCCGACGGCGACCGACGACCCGTGCGCCACGCCGACCGGCCCGGAGACCGCCGGCTGACCTCGACCGGGGGCCGCCCTGTCCCGGCGCGTCCCCGCCATCCGGCCGAAGGCGGCCCGAACGCCTCTCAGCCGTCACCGGCCGACAGCACCTCGGCCAGGTCGTACCGCACCACCTCCTCCAGCTGTGCGTAGGTGCAGCCGGAAGGGGTGCGGTCCGGCCGCCACCGGCGGAAGCGGGCGGTGTGCCGGAACCGGTCGCCCTCCATGTGCTCGTACGCCACCTCGCAGACCCGCTCGGGGCGCAGCGCCACCCACGACTGGTCCTTCCTCCCCGACCAGCGGCTCGGTGCCCCGGGCAGCCGGGCGTGCTCGTGCGCCCCGGCATCCTCCCAGGCCGCCCATGGATGACCGGCGAACCCGGTGCGCAGCGGCTCCAGTTCGGCGACCAGCTCCGCCCGCCGTCTCATCGGGAACGCCGAGCAGACCCCGACGTGCTGGAGGACGCCCGCGTCGTCGTACAGCCCGAGCAGCAGCGAGCCGACGACCGGGCCGCTCTTGTGCAGGCGGTATCCGGCCACCACGCAGTCGGCGGTCCGCTCGTGCTTGATCTTGTACATCACCCGGGTGTCCGGGCGGTACGGCAGGTCGAGCGGTTTGGCCACCACCCCGTCGAGCCCGGCGCCCTCGTACCGCTCGAACCACTCCTGGGCGAGGTCCCGGTCCGTGGTCGCCGGGGCCAGATGGACCGGGGGAGCGGCCCCGGACAGGGCCGCCACGAGCACGGCGCGCCGGTCGGACTGCGGGGTGGAGAGCAGCGAATCGTCGCCCACCGCCAGTACGTCGAAGGCGATCAGGCGGGCCGGGGTGTGCTCGGCCAGCAGCCGGACCCGGGACGCCGCCGGGTGGATGCGCTCGCTGAGCCGGTCGAAGTCCAGCCGCCCGTCGTGCGCGACCACGATCTCGCCGTCGATCACACAGCGCGGCGGCAGACTGTCCCGTACGGCGGTGACCAGCTCGGGGAAGTACCGGGTCAGCGGCTTGCCGGTGCGGCTGCCGATCACCACCTCGTCGCCGTCCCGGTGCACGATCGCCCGGAAGCCGTCCCACTTGGCCTCGTACTGCATACCGGGCGGGATTGTGGCCACGGACTTGGCGAGCATCGGCTTCACGGGCGGCATCACCGGCAGGTCCATGGCCCGATTCTCACGCAGGCGGTGCCCGATGTCTCCCGATATGCGGCATGGGTGAGCCCGGCCTACCGTGACCGTCATGGGCGCAGCGGTGAAGGCAGTGGAACTGGACGCCGACGGGCGGACCGTGCGGCTCTCCAGTCCGGACAAGATCTACTTTCCGGAGAAGGGCTACACCAAGAGGGACGTGGCCGAGTACTTCCTGGCCGTGGGCCCCGGCATCACCCGTGCCCTGCGCGACCGCCCCACCACCCTCCAGCGCTTCGTGGACGGGATCGAGGGCGAGTTCTTCTACCAGAAGCGGGCCCCGAAGAACCTGCCCGACTGGATTCCCACCGCACGCATCGCCTTTCCCAGCGGCCGCACCGCCGAGGAGATCTGCCCCGCCGGACTCGGCGCCGTACTCTGGGCGGCCAACCTCGGCACCCTTACCTTCCACCCCTGGCCGGTCCGCCGCGGCGACACCGACCATCCCGACGAACTCCGCGTCGACCTCGACCCGCAGCCCGGCACGGACTACGCCGACGCGGTGCGCGCCGCCCACGAACTGCGGTCCGTGCTCGACGACCACGGGCTGCGCGGCTGGCCCAAGACCTCCGGCGGCCGGGGCCTGCACGTCTTCGTGCCGATCGCGCCGCGGTGGACGTTCACCGAGGTCAGACGGGCCGCCATCGCCGCCGGCCGGGAACTGGAACGGCGGATGCCCGAGCGGGTCACCACGGCCTGGTGGAAGGAGGAACGCGGCGAACGGATCTTCGTCGACTTCAACCAGACCGCCCGCGACCGCACCATCGCCTCCGCCTACTCGGTGCGCCCCCGCCCCCACGCCCCGGTCTCCGCCCCGCTGCGCTGGGAGGAGATCGACGACGCCGAGCCGCACGACTTCGACATCCGGACCATGCCCAAGCGTTACGCGGACGTCGGTGACGTGCACGCGGACATGGACGAGCACGCCTTCTCGCTGGACGCCCTGCTGGAGCTCGCGGACCGCGACGAACGGGAGCGCGGGCTGGGCGATCTGCCCTATCCGCCGGAGTACCCGAAGATGCCGGGCGAGCCGAAACGTGTGCAGCCGAGCCGGGCCCGGCACGACGAGGACCCCGCCGGATGAGCGCCCCGGACCCGGAGCCGGCCGCCGGCCCGGAACCCGCCACCCGGCACGGGGCGCACGGCAGACCGCTGAGCCGGGCCGAGAAGTGGGCCGCGTACAAGAAGTCGCCGTACTTCCCCGCCACCGTCCTGGTGTTCATCCTCGCCGCGGCCGCCGGACTCTTCGCGGGCTCCTACACGTACGCGATGGCCAACCCGACCCCGCACCGGATTCCGGTCGCGGTGGTCGAAGGGCCCGCGGCGCAGGGCGGGGAGAAGTTCGTCGCCGGGATGGACCAGGCGCTCGACGCCTCGCTCGACGTCCATGTCTTCGCGACCCGGGCGAAGGCCCGCCACGCCGTGGAGGAGCAGGAGGTCTTCGCGATCATGCAGGACACCGGTCACGGGGTGTCGCTGGACGTCGCGGGGGCCTCCGGCGCCACCGTCGCCCAACTGCTCTCGGAGTCCGCGGTGAAGGTGGCCGGACAGCTGGGGGAGCCGGTCACGGTACGGGACATCAAACCGCTCCAGCCGGGCGACCCGCACGGCCTGGCCCTCTTCTACATCTCGCTGGCCGCCGTCATCGTCGGCTTTGTCGGCGCGATCCAGCTGAGCGTGCACGCCCGCACGCTGATCCCGCTGGAACGGATCGCCTTCACCGTCGCCTACTCCCTGCTCGGCGGATTCGTGATCGCCGCGGTGGTGGACTGGCTGCTGGGCGCGGTGGACCTGCCGTTCGTCGAGTCCTGGCTGATCCTGGCGTTCACCATGTTCACCACCGGCATGGTCTTCACCATGTTCAACACCCTGATGGGGCGCTGGGCGATGATCCCGACCTGGGGCGTCATGGTGCTGCTGGGCAACCCGTCGTCCGGCGGGGCGGTCTCCTGGCCGCTGCTGCCCTCCCCGCTCGGATACATCGGGCGCTGGCTGCCGCCCGGTGCGTCCGTCAACGCCCAGCACAGCGCCGTCTACTACCAGGGGCATCAGCGGCTCTACCCGTTCGTGGTGCTGGCGGTCTGGGCGCTGGTCTCCTGCACGGTGTTCTGGGTGTGGCGCCACCGGCACCCCGGGGGCCGCGACCGCATGCCCCAGCACGCGGCCACGGCCACCTGATCAGCCCGCCGTGCCGCCCTGTGGTGTCTCGGGCGTCCCGGGCGCCTGCGGTGTCTCGGGCGTCTCGGGCGCCTGCGGTGTCCCGGGCGTCCCGGATGCCCCGGGGGCCGCTCCGTTCACCAGGCGCAGCTGCTCCTCCTCCACGATGCGCCGGGCCAGCGCCCCGTCCGACACGTCCACCGCGTCCGGGGTCGTCTCGGCGACATCGCTGCGCCGCGCGTACAGGTCGAACAGCCGTTCCTTGCGGGCCAGGATGTCGAGCATCCGCTGGTCGACGCTGTCGACCGCGAGGAGCCGGTGCACCCGGACCGTGCGTATCTGCCCCATCCGGTGGGCGCGGGCCACCGCCTGGTGCTCCATGGTCGGCTTGATCTGCGGCTCGCAGAGGATGACGACCGAGGCCGCCTGCATGTTCAGCCCGACGCCGCCCGCCTGGATCTGGCTGAGCAGCACGGCATGACCGTCCACCGCGCCGAAGTCGTCGATCAGGCGCTGCCGTCCGGCAGCCGCGAGCCGCCCCGAGAGCGGGCCGAACACCGGCGGGTCCAGCACCTGTCCGACCGTGTCGAGCACGTCACGGAAGTACGAAAACACCACGACCTTCGCCCCGCTGTCCGCGGCCTCGGCCACCAGCTCCCGCAACCGGTTCAGCTTCGCCGACGTGGCCGGACGGGCGTACGCGGCACGGCGCATCCGCATGAACTGCCCCGCCCGCACCGCCTCGCGGTAGACGTCCAGATCCTCCGGGCTGAACTCCTCCCACTCGTCGACCTGCACCACCGCGGGCAGCTCGGTCAGCACGTCCGCCTGATTGCGCCGCAGATAGGCCGGGGCCACCGCCCGGCGGAAGGCGAGCGAGCCGGCGGCCCCGTGCGTCGTGTGTATCGAGGGGGCGAGCTCCGGCTGGAGGTGACGGACCAGGCTGCGGAACTCCTCGACCCTGTTCTCCATGGGTGTCCCGGTCAGGAACAGCACCCGCTCGGTGTGCTGCGTCCAGCCGGAGACCGCCCGGGAGCGGCGGGTGGCGGGATTCTTGACGTAATGGGCCTCGTCGACCACCAGCATGCCGGGCCGCAGCCCGCACTCCGCCGCGTCGGGCAGGGTGTGCAGGGCGTCGAAGGTGGTGAGGGCGACCCCGCCGTCCTCGCGCCACGCCTCGAAGGCGGATTGCCGCTCGGGACCGTGCACCGGCAGGGTGCGCAGGGTGGAGCGGGCGCGGATCTCCCGCGCCCAGTTGATCAGCACACTGGCCGGGCAGACCACCAGGAAATGCGTCTCGCCGTGCGCCGAGAGGTGCGCGAGCGCGGCGATGGCCTGGACCGTCTTGCCGAGCCCCATCTCGTCCCCGAGGATCACCCGCTTCTGCGCGAGAGCGAACCGGGCCCCGAACGACTGGTAGCCGCGCAGCGAGACCCGCAACTGGGCGTCGTCCAGCCGCAGCCCGCGCACCCGGTCCGCCATCCCCGACGGCAGGAAGCCCTCGGCGGCGTCCCGGTCGGGGCCGCTGCCGGACAACTCGGCGAGCAGGCTGTAGTACTCGGCGGACCGCACCTCGAAATCGACCCACGCCGCGACCTCGGACTCCCCGGCCCGCAGCAGATCGACCGAGACCTGCCCGAACAGCGTCCGCAGCTCGCGCCGCTCCGCGTCGGCGACGACACCGCCTGCCTCGGCGACGGCCTCCAGCACCCGGGAACGGGTCTGCCGCCCGGTGAACAGCATCCGCATCCGGCGCCGGGCCGGTCCCGCCGCGTCCAGCAACGGGACCAGCCGGCCCACCAGCCGGCCCGCCGCGTCCACCGCCCGGCGGACGTCCGGCCCGGCCTCGACCAGCCGGTGCAACGCCATGACCAGTGCGGTCGTCGCCTCGTCCGGATCGTCCACGGCTATCCGGACCGCGACCGTCTCCCGCACCGCGTGGGCGATCTGCCCGGCCGCCGCCAGCGCCTGATCGGCGGTCTGCGCACCGACGCCGGGGATCTGCCGCAACGCGTAGCGGCCGGCCGCGTGAACCTGGCCCACGGTGGCGAAACCGGCCTGCTCGATCGCGCCGAGCCGCAGCCTGCCCTCGGTGACGTCCTTGAGCCGGGACGCCGGGATCGAGGCGAGCTCCTGGCCGACCAGCGCGTCGAGCAGCGGATCCAGCGCGCCGCGCACGGCGTCGACGGCGCCGGTGTGGTCGCCCAGCACGGCACGCGCGGACTCCAGCAGCCCGTCGGCCCGCTCCAGCAGCTCCCGGGCGGCCCTCCCGGTGGGCGCCTCTTCCCGCGTGGCTCCGGCCTGTGTCATCCGCGTCCCTCTGTCCGTGCCGCCCGGCCCCTGCCCGGACGGCTCCTATCGTGCCACGCGGCACCGACAGCCCCGCCGGTCAGGGCGCGGGCGGGCGGCGCTCGGCCGGAGGGAGCAGCAGCACCTCCAGGGCCCGGGCACAGGACCGGGCCCGGTCCAGGAACCATTCGGCGTGCTCGTGGGTGATCACCGCAGGGGTGGCCCGGAGCGCCAGCGCGAAGCGGGCGTGACCGGCGGCGTCCAGCACCGGGACCGCGAGCGTGCGCACCCCGTACGCCGACTCGCCGTCGTTGACCGCGTGCCCCTGCGACCGCACCCGCGCCAACTCGGCCTCCAGCGCGGCCGGTTCGACGATCGTGCGGTCGGTGAAAGCGGGCAGCGGGGGCAGCGAGGCGGGTCCGCCCTCGCCGGGCCGGGCCCAGGCCAGCAGGACCTTGCCGAGCGCGGTGGAATGCAGTGGCCTGCGCAGCCCCGTCCTCGGGGTGACCGAACCGCCCGCGACGATCACCGCGTGCGGGCCGCTGCGCAGGGCCAGATCGGCGGTGGCGCCGGTCCGCGCGGCGAGATCGGCGAGCTCGGGCGCGGCCAGATGCAGGCCTCGCTGGTGGTACGAGAGCCTGCCCAGCTCGGTCACAGCCGGACCCAGCCGATAGCGGGACGTGCGGGCGTCCTGTTCCAGGAAGCCCGCGTCGAGCAGCGTACGGGCCAGCCGGTGCGCCGTGGAGCCGGAGAGTCCGAGGCGCCGGGCGAGGTCGGAGGCGCCGAGGTCGGGGCCGTTGTCGTGGAAGCAGTGCAGGACGTCCAGGGCGCGCCGGACGGCCTGCGCTCCGCCGGGGACCCGCGCGGCCGCGTCCTCGCTCATCTCGGTCCACTCTCCGATCGTGGGGCTGCGTCCGAGGCTTGCTCGGTCTGAGGATTTCTCGCCACATTACGGGAACCGGAGTGGTGTGGAACGGGGTGATGAAACATCACGTTCACACCGAATCCCACATCATGGGAAGCGAGTTGTGGGGTGGTCCCGGCGCGTGGCAGTCTCGGCACGTCAGCACCGACGAGCAGAAGGGAGCAGTGCCATGACCGGCCGCCGAACCGCGGAACTCGTCCACGCCGCTCCGGTCCAGCTCGCCCTGACCCTGCGCCGCCACATCGACCTGGCGCGGGTCGCCAGTGCCGCCTGTCGCTGACGCCTCACCCCTGCCTTTCTCTCTCCTCCGCGCGCTTCGCGCCCCCGTGGCCTCCCTGCCCCCTGTCGTGCTCCGGTGCGACGGGGCGCTCGGCCGTACCCGGTGAACCGGCCACGGAGTTGATCCGGTGCGCGCGCAGCCCGCCCTCCGCTTCGCCGACCCCTCGGGAAGACCTCCATGACGCCTGCCGTCCTGCCTCCGACGCTCTGGTTCACCCGCTGTCCCGTCCCCACCGCGACCGGCATCGCCGCCGACCGCGGCTGGCTCACCGAAGAATTCGCTCCCGACGGCATCACGGTGCGCTCCCTCCAGGACGCCGCCCCCGGCGCCGACCCGGCCGCCCACTTCACCCACGCCCTGCCCGGCCTGTTCCGCGAGGGAGGCAACGTACCCGCCCTGTGGGCCCGTTCACGCGGCGAGCGGACCCGGCTCGTCGGCCTCACCTGGATCGAGGAGCGGCAGACGGTCCTGGTCCGTCCCGGCTCCGGCATCCGCGGCCCGGAAGCCCTGCGCGGGCTGCGACTGGCCGTCCCCGCCCACCCCGTCGCCATCGACTTCTGGCGGGCCATGGCCCTGCGCGGCTTCGACGGAGCCCTCGCCGCCGCCGGGCTCACCCCGGACGACGCCACGCTCGTCGACGTACCCGCCGCCGGACACCGGGGCCAGTGGGCAGCCGAACTGGCGGCGCTGCGCCGCGGCGAGGTCGACGCCGTGTACGTGAAGGGCGCCCAGGCCGTCGAGGCGGCCCGGCGCGAGGGCGCGGAGGTCGCCGTCGAACTCGACGAACTGGCCGCCCACCGCTTCCGGATCAACAACGGCACCCCCCGCCCCATCACCGTCCACCAGGAACTCCTCGACGAACACCCCGGGCTCGTCGACCGCTTCCTCGCCGTCCTCCTCAGGGCCGCCGACTGGGCCGCCGGACAACCCGACGAGGTCGCCCGCATCCTCGGCGCCGAGACCGGCGCGGGCGCCGAAGGGGTCGCCGGGGCCTATCGGCCGGGCACCCACCTCGCCCTGCGCCCCGGCCTCGCCCCGGACCGGCTGGCCCTGCTCGCCGAACAGGAGGCCGCCCTGCGCGCCCACGGCTTCCTGCCCGAACCCGTCGACATCACCGCCTGGGCCGACCCCGAACCACTGCGCCGCGCCACCGCACTGGCGGCCGCCACACCCCCGACCCCGTGAGGACCCCCGCCCCGTGAAGATCCCCCGAACACCCCGCAGAGCCATCGCCCCCGCCCTCCTCGCGGCCACCACGCTGCTCGCCCTCACCGCCTGCGGCACCACCGGGACCGACAGCGCCCCCGGCGCCCGGGACACCGTCGAGGTCCGCATCCCCGACCCGGGCAACTCCGGCGTCCTCGCCCTCGGGAAGAAGGACGGCAGCCTGGACAAGGCACTCGCCGAGGTCGGCGCCAAGGTGCGCTGGACCGGCAGCGCGGGCCCCTTCGCCCCCGCCGCCCAGGCGATGAACGCCGGCCAGCTGGACATCGCCACCGGCTCCATCACCTCCGGGATCACTTCCCTCGCCCAGCGCCCCGGCTTCAAGTTCTTCACCGCCGTCGACCCGGACGCGGCCGGTGAGGGCATCCTCGTCAAGAACGGCTCCGCCATCACCTCCGTCAAGGACCTGGTGGGCAGGCGCGTCGCCGTCAACCAGGGCGGCACCGGCGAGTATCTGCTGCTCAAGGCCCTCGCCCGGGCGAAGATCCCCGCCGACCGGGTCGAGCGGGTCTATCTGCGCCCCGACC
Organism: Streptomyces sp. NPDC056347; assembly: GCF_042262625.1. Taxonomy (NCBI): domain Bacteria; kingdom Bacillati; phylum Actinomycetota; class Actinomycetes; order Kitasatosporales; family Streptomycetaceae; genus Streptomyces; species Streptomyces sp. NPDC056347. The sequence goes on from NZ_JBHJQP010000097.1 coordinate 26,314, forward strand.
AGACGGCCGCCGTCTTCAACGCCGGACAGGTCGACGCCTGGGCGGTCTGGGCGACGTACGCCGTCGCGGAGATCGGCGGCGGCAAGGCCCGCTTCGTCGCCGACGGCGCCGCGATCGGCTCCGACAACTACAGCCTGAACGCCGTTCGCACCGGCTTCGCCGAGGAGCACCCCGAGATCGTCAAGGCGCTCTACCGCTACCTCCACGAAGCCAGCGCCGAGGAGAAACGGAACCCGGCCGCCTACCTCAATGTCTTCACCGACGTCGGGCCGACCGCCGTCACCGGCAGGGCCGAGGAGGTCCAGACCGGGTTCACCCGCGCGGGCGGCACGGTCGACCCCATCGGCCCCGAGGACATCGAGCGCTTCCAGGACGTGGCCGCCTTCTACGCCGAGCAGAAGGTCACCAAGGACCGGATCGACGTCACCCCCCACCTCCTCGACATCGAGAAACTCTCATGAGCGCCACCGCCCCGCCCCCGGGGCTCGTCCGGCCCCGCCCGCCCCGCCGCGGGGCCCGCGCCCGCGGCCGTGCCGCGACCGTCCGGGCGCTCGGCCCGGTCGCCCTGCTCGTCCTGTGGTGGGCGGCGTCCGCCACCGGCGCCCTCACCCCCGACGTCCTCGCCTCACCCGCCGACGTGATCCGCGCGGTGGGGGAGCTGTGGGGCAACGGCCAGCTGCCCGACGCCCTCACCACCTCCCTGACCCGCTCCGGCCTCGGCCTCCTCATCGGCCTCACCGCCGGACTGGTCCTCGGCATCACCACCGGATTCACCCGGCTCGGCGACGAACTCCTCGACTCCTCCCTCCAGACCCTGCGCACCATCCCGTTCCTCTCCCTGGTGCCGTTGTTCATGGTCTGGTTCGGGATCAACGAGACCGCCAAGATCCTCCTCATCGCCGTGGCCACCACCTTCCCCATGTACGTCTCGACCTCCAGCGGGGTGCGCGACACCGACGCCAAGCTCGTCGAGGCCATGCGCAGCTTCGGCATGGGGCGGCTCGCCCTGGTGCGCGAGGTCGTCCTGCCCGGGGCGCTGCCGTCGCTCCTGGCCGGGCTGCGGCTCTCCATGACCCTCAGCGTGATCGCCCTGATCGCCGCCGAGGAGATCAACGCCACGGCCGGCATCGGCTATCTGATGTCCCAGGCACAGAGCTACGCCCGCACCGACGTCCTCGCCGTCTGCATCCTCGTCTACGGGCTGCTGGGGCTCACCGCCGACGTCGTCGTGCGGCTCCTGGAACGCGTACTGATGCCCTGGCGCACCCCGCAAGGAGCCCCCCGATGACCGAACCGGCCCCACCGACCGCCGTACACGTACGCGCACTGCGCCGGGTCTTCGGCGACCGAGCCGTGCTCGACGGGCTCCGGCTGGACATCGCACGCGGTGAGTTCGTCGCCCTGCTCGGCGCGAGCGGCAGCGGCAAGACCACCCTGCTGCGCATCCTCGGCGCCCTCGACACCGCCGACGAAGGAGAGGTGCTGGTCCCCGAGGCCCGCACTGTCGTCTTCCAGGAACCCCGGCTCGTCCCCTCGAAGAGGATCCTCGCCAACGTGACCGTCGCCCTGCCGCGCGGGCGTGCCGCGGACGGGCTGCGGGCGCTGGCCGAAGTCGGCCTCGAACGGCACGCCGACGCCTGGCCCGCCACGCTGTCCGGCGGCGAGGCCCAGCGCGTCGCCCTCGCCCGCGCGCTGGTACGCGAACCCGAACTCCTGCTGTTGGACGAGCCGTTCGCCGCGCTCGACGCCCTGACCAGGCTGCGGATGCAGGACCTGGTGGGGGAGCTGTGCCGTAAGCACCGGCCCGCCGTCCTGCTCGTCACCCACGACGTGGACGAGGCCGTACGCCTCGCCGACCGGGTCGCCGTACTGCGCGAGGGCCGCCTGATCACCGACGAACCCGTCACCGTCGACCGCCCGCGCGACCCGTCCGACCCCGCCTTCGGCGCCCTGCGCCGACGCCTCCTGGACGACCTCGGTGTCCGTCCCGCCCCGCACCCGCCGACCGCCCCCGAACGAACCGAAGCCGGAGTGATCTGAATGACCATCACCATCGGAGTGCACAGCAGCAACCCCTCCCTCTACCACCTCTACCACCTCTCCCGGCTGGGCCCGGCCCAGGAGGAACTGGCCCCGCTCGGCGAGCGCGTCGTCTTCCACCCGTACGCCGACGGCGTACGCACCGGCGAACTGCTCGCCCGGGGCGTCATCGACTTCGGCGGCACCGGATCCACCCCGCCCATCACCGCCCAGGCGGCCGGCCACGACATCGTCTACACCGCCGTCTCCGCACCCCGCCCCGAGCACGGCGCGGTCCTGGTCCCCGAGGACTCTCCCGTGCGCACCGTCGCCGACCTCAAGGACACCACCGTCCACCTCGCCGTCGGCTCCTGGCAGACCCATCTCGTCGCCAAGGCCCTCGACGACGCCGGGCTCTCCTACGCCACGGACATCACCCCGGTCCGCTCCGGCGCGAACAGCGAGGAACTCCTGCGCACCGGCGCCGTCGCGGCCTGGGTCGCCCAGGGCGCCGAACTGGCCGCCGCCCGCCGCGCCGGGGGCCTGCGCACCCTGATCCGCACCAGCGACGTCGTCACCGACCGCTCCGTCTTCTTCGCCCGCCGGGACCTCGCCGAGAGCCGCCCCGAAGTGATCGAGGCCCTCACCCGTGCCCTTCGGCGGGCCGACGCATGGGCGGCCGCCCACCTCCGGCAGGCCGCCGAGATCGCCGCCGCCGACCTCGGCGGATCCGCCGACGACTGGGAGAGCGCGCTGTCCGCCCTGCCGTGGCGGATCGAACCGGTCACCGACGCCTTCCTCGCCGAGCAGCAGGAGGCCGCCGACATCTTCCACCGCACCGGCGTCGTCGACCGCGCGGTCACCGTCGCACACGCCCGGGCCGGGGCCCGCGCGGACCGGGCGGCGTGACGGCATGGCGACCGAAGTCCTCTGGTACATCATCCCGCGCGAAGGCGCCTACCCCTGGGAGCCCGAAGGCAGGCGCCCGGTCGACCACGGCTACCTCGCCCAGCTCGCCGGCACGGTCGAACGCCTCGGCTACAGCGGGGCGCTCCTGGCCACCGACCTGTACGACGTCTGGCCGCTGGGCAGCGCGCTGGCGGCCTCCACCAGCACCCGGTTCAAGCCGCTGCTGGCCGTCCACCCCGGCCTGGTCTCACCCACCCTGCTCGCCAAGATGGCCCTCAGTTTCGACCACCTCTTCGGCGGTCGGCTCCGCTTCAACGTCGTCAACGGCTCGACGGCCTCCCTCCGGGAGTACGGGCTCCACGTCGAGCACGACGAACGGTACGAGCTGAGCGCCGAGTACTGGTCGATCGTCAAACGGCTCACCGCGGGCGAGGTCTTCGACCACAAGGGCCGCTTCTACGACCTGAAGAACGCCGGAGCCTCCTTCGGCGACCTGACACCGGTCCAGGAATCACACGTACCGCTCTGGTTCGGCGGCTCCTCCGACCCCGGCATCGAAATGGCCGCCCAGCACGTCGATGTCTTCCTGACCTGGGGCGAACCCCCGTACCTGCTCCGGGAGAAGCTGGACCGGGTCAGGGCACGGGCCGCCGCCCACGGCCGCACCCTGCGGATCGGTCTCCGCCTGCACCTCATCGTCCGCGACACGGAGAGCGAGGCATGGGCGGCGGCCGACCGGCTCCTCGACGTGACGAGCGAGGCGACCTACGCCCGGCAGCTCGGCGCCGGGGCGGGGGAGGACGGCGTGGGCTGGCAGCGCCAGTTCCGCCAGCACGGCGGCAGGGTCCCCGCGCGCGCCCGGGAACTGGAGACGCACCCCAACCTCTGGCCGGGAATGAGTCTGTTCCGGCCGGGCCCCGGCACCGCCGTCGTCGGCTCCACGGCCCAGGTCGTCGAACGGCTCCAGGAGTTCCAGGAGCTGGGCGTCGACACCTTCATCCTCTCCGGCAACCCGCTGCTGGAGGAGGCGTACCGGGTGGCGGAGACGGTGCTCCCGGCCCTCGGGGTGAGCCGCTGAC
>NZ_JBHJQP010000098.1:0-30296 GCF_042262625.1 Streptomyces sp. NPDC056347
GCCGTGGGCCCGGGGCCGGGCCCACGGCCGTGAACCGTGCGGGTGCCGGTGCGGCCGTGTGCTCAGCCGCGGCGGCCGAGCAGGGCCATGTCCTCCTCGTCGAGCTCCAGCCGGCCGGCGGCCATGTTCTCCTCCAGGTGCGCGAGCGAGGCGGTGCCGGGGATCTGGACGACCGAGGAGGAGCGGGCCAGGCCCCAGGCGAGGGCGACCTGGTGTTCCGTGGCGCCGTGCCGCGCGGCCACCGTCCGCACGCCGTCGCTGTCGAGCGGGGTGTGCCCGCCGCCGAGCGCGAAGAACGGCATGTACGCGATGCCGGCGTCCGCGCAGAGGTCGACGAGCTCGGAATCGGCCTGGTCGAGCACGCCGAACCGGTTCTGCACGGCGACGACCGGGGCGATCGACCGGGCCTCCGCGAGCTGGCCGGCCGTCACGTTGCTGACGCCGAGCTGCCGGATCAGGCCCTCCTCGCGCAGGGCGGCCAGCACCTCGAACCGTTCGCCGAGCGGATCGGCGATGCCCGCGCCCAGCCGGCCCACCCGCAGATGGACCAGGTCGAGGGCGTCGACCCGCAGGTCCTCCAGGTTCCGTTCCACCTCCGCGCGCAGCTGGTCGGGGCGGGCCTCGGCGTACATCTCGCCGGTCTCGTCCCGCAGCGGGCCGACCTTGGTGGCGATGACGACGTCCGCGGGGTACGGGAACAGTGCCTCGCGCAGCAGGTCGTTGGCCCGGTGGGTGGGGGAGAAGTAGAAGGCGGCGGTGTCGATGTACCGCACCCCGAGCTCCACCGCGCGCCGGGTCACGGCCACGGCCTTCTTGGTGTCGCCCGCCGGACCGCTCCACCGCCCCGGCAGTTGCATGGCGCCGAAGCCGAGCCGGGGGACGGTGACGGTGCCGCCGAGCGCGAAGGCGCCGGGGCCGGTGGCGGATACGGGGCCGGGGTGCGGGGTCGGGTCGTTCGGTGAGGCGATCATGGGATGCAGCATCGCCCACAAGGGCCGAATCGTCGCCTCCGCTTTTTGGCTGGAGCCGGGGCCGGGGCCGGGGCCGGGGCGGGGGCGGGGGCGGGGGCCGGGGCGGGGCTTCGGTCAGCCGACGACGTCGGCGACCACGCAGCTGACGTTGTCGGGGCCGCCGGATTCGTTGGCGAGGCCGACGAGCGCGTGGACGGCCCGCTCGGGCTCCGGCGTCCCGGCGAGCACCCGGTGGATCTCCCCGGACGGTACGACGGCGGTCAGGCCGTCCGAGCAGAGCAGGTACCGGTCGCCCGGGCGGGCGTCCTGGAGGCGCAGGTCGGGGGTGTCGTCGGCGCGGTGTCCCAGGGCGCGCCGGAGCAGTGAGCGCTGCGGGGAGGAGGCGGCCTCCTCCGGGGTGAGGCGGCCCTCGTCGACGAGCGACTGCACCAGGGTGTGGTCGTCGGTGATCCGGAACAGCTCCCCGTCGCGCAGGAGGTAGGCGCGGGAGTCGCCGATGTGGACGAGGGCGAGCTGCGATCCGGTCCAGAGCATCGCGGTGAGCGTGGTCCCGGCCCCGCTTCCCGCCCAGGTCGCGTTTTCTGCCTCGGCCCCGCCATCCGTCCCGGTCCCGCCATCCGCCCCGGTCCCGGCTTCCGTCCCGGTCCCGCCATCCGTCCCGGTCCCGGTTTCCGCGCCGGCGACGTCCCGGACGGCCCGGGAGGCCCGTTCGACGGCGTCCTCCAGGGCGTTGAGCAGGCTGCCCGCCGGAATGCCGTCGGTCTCCAGGTGTTTGAGCGCGTCGACGGCGGCGGCGCTCGCGGGGGCGCCCGCACCGCCGAAGCCGTCGGCGACGGCGAGCAGCCGGGATCCGGCGTACGCGGTGTCCTGGTTGTGCTCGCGGACGAGTCCGGTGTCGGAGAGGGCGGCGTACCGGATCTCCAGCGGGGTGCCGGCCGAGGTCATGGCGGGGTCCTTCCGTGACAGGTGGTCGACGAGGAAGGCGGCCAGGTCGCGCCGGGCCGCGGTGTCGGCCTCGACGCGGGCCCAGAACGAGCGGATCTCCTGGGCGGCCCGGTCCGGCTCCAGCGCGCAGATCCGCCGGATGCGGGCCAGGGGCATCCCGAGCCGTCGCAGCCAGGCGACCAGCCGGGCCCGTTCCAGCTGCTCGGGCGCGTAGTGCCGGTAGCCGGTCACGGGGTCGACCCGTGCAGGGGGCAGCAGCCCGAGTTCGTCGTAGAGCCGCAGGGCCTTCGGCGACAGCCGGGAGGCTCTCGCGAACGCCCCGATGGTCAGCAGACCCATGCCGGTCCCTCCTCGTACCGGACACGGCGTCCGGCTCCACCGATACTGCGGGCTCCCCTTGGGGCAAGGTCAACCGCCGGCCCCGGCCGGGCTCCGGGGCCCGGCACCCGTAACCGGTCAGGAATCAAGAAGCGCCGCCCGGAAGACCCTCCCTAATCTGCTGGACATGGACATCACGATTCACACGAGTTCCCTCCCGCACGACGACCCGGACGCCTCGCTCGCCTTCTACCGCGACGTCCTCGGCTTCGAGGTCCGCAACGACGTCGGCCAGGGCCGGATGCGCTGGATCACGGTCGGCCCCGCCGGGCAGCCCGGCACCTCGATCCTCCTGGCCCCGCCCGCCGTCGACCCCGGGGTCACCGAGGACGAGCGCCGCACCATCGCCGAGATGATGGCGAAGGGGACGTACGGCTGGATCCTGCTGGCCACCCCGGACCTCGACGCCACCTTCGAGAAGGTGCAGGCCGGGGACACCGAGGTCGTCCAGGAGCCCACCGAGCAGCCGTACGGCATCCGCGACTGCGCGTTCCGCGACCCCGCGGGCAACGTGGTCCGCATCCAGGAAATCCGCTGACCGAGGGGACCCGTCATGGCCACCACCACCGGCACCACCACCGGCACCGAGCGGTACGAGGGATTCACGGCCGAGGAACGCGCCGCGATGAAGGATCACGCGCGGGAGCGCAAGAAGGCGGCGGCGCGGCGCGGCGCGTCCCGCGAGGAGAAGGAGGCGGCGGCCGAGCGGGACGTGCTCGCGAAGATCGCGGAACTGCCGGAGGCGGACCGGGTCCTCGCCGAGAAGGTCCACGCCCTCGTCAGGACCGTGGCCCCGGACCTCACGCCCCGGCTCTGGTACGGAATGCCCGCCTACGCCCGGGACGGCAAGGTCCTGTGCCACTTCCAGAGCGCCCAGAAGTTCGGGACGCGGTACGCCACGCTCGGCTTCAGCGATCTGGCGGCGCTCGACGACGGGTCCCTGTGGCCGGCCTCGTACGCGCTGAAGGAGCTGACCCCGGCCGACGAACGGCGTGTCGCCGCCCTGATCGAGAAGGCGGCCGGCTGATCCGCGCGCTCCCGCCGGGGGCACCGTTCAACGCGTGGCGGTGTCGTCGGCGAGGATCGCCCGGAGCCGGGCCCGGCACTCGGCGACGAAGGCGGGGAAGGTGTCCCGGTAGTAGGAGATCCCGCTGACACCGACCGCGACGGCCCAGGCGCGGGCGCGGATCCAGGCCGGATCGTCGAGGTCCAGGGCGTCGCGGTAGGCCCGGCGGGCCTGCGGCGGCAGGTCCCAGACGGTGGAGTGTTCGGCGTCGGGCAGGCCGACCGAGAGCCCGCCGAAGTCGATGACCGCGTGGAGCCTGCCGTCCCTGACCAGGAGGTTGGTCGGCTTGAGGTCGCCGTGGAGCCACACCTCGGGCCCCGAGGACCCGGGCAGGGCGAGCCCGTCCCGCCACAGCCGTTGCAGGGCGTCGACGTCCAGTTCGGAACCCACCGCGGCCCGGCAGTCGTCGAGACACCGGGTGACCCACTCGTCGCACGGCCCCAATCCGCCGCCGCGGTACCAGCTCAGGTCGCCGGCGCGGGTCGCCCCCATGAGGCCGATGCCGTGGAGCTCCCGCACGACCGCCGCCAGATCGGTGCCGAAGGCGGCCCAGTCGTGGACGGTGTCCGGGCCGGCCTCGGCGCCGTCGATCCAGCGGTAGACCGACCAGACCAGCGGGAAGTCACCGGTCGGCGTCCCGGCGTGGACGGGCTCGGGGACCGTGCGCGAGAGGTGGTGCGCCAGTCGGGGAAGCCACTCCCGCTCCTTCAGTACGGCCCGTTCGTGTTCGGCGGTCCGCGGAAGCCGTACGAGCAGGTCGTCGCCCAGCCGGTACATGGTGTTGTCCGTACCCGCTCCCGCGCGTGACAGCGGAAGGCCGGACCACTCCGGCCGCTGCGCCGCCAGCAGCGACCGGACCAGCGCCTCGTCGACCGGGATCTCGTTCTCGTGGAGCGTCATGCCGTCAGTCTTGTCGCCGGACGGGGCGGGGACCAGGGGCCGGCGACCGGTGCGGCGCCCCGGCGGGGGCGGAGTACCTCGTACGCCGACGCCGTGACCGCCGAAAAGCATCGCCCCCGCAGGTCCACGCGTGCCAGGATCCGAGGGTGGATACGACCGACGTCACACGCGCGATCGCGGCGGCCACCGCGGTCGCCGCGTCGCTCGGCCTGCCGGCCGACGGCGCGACCGTGCTCCAGAACTCGAACAAGCTGGCCCTGAGGCTCACGCCCTGCGACGTCTTCGCCCGGGTCGCGCCCGTGGGACAGGAGGTCGCGCGGTTCGAGGTCGATCTCGCCCGGCGGCTCACCGCGGCCGGATGCCCGACGTGTCCCCTGGCACCCGGGGCGGAACCGCGTGCGTACCCGCGCGACGGCTTCGTGGTGACGCTGTGGACCTACTACGAGCCCATGGCGCCGCACACCTCACCGGCCGACTACGCCGAGGCGCTGGAGCGGCTGCACGTCGGCATGCGCACGATCGACGTGCCGAGCCCGAGGTTCACGGACCGGATCACGGAGGCGCAGGACGTCGTCGCCGACCCGTACCGCTCGCCGGAACTCCCCGACGCGGACCGCGCGTTCCTCGGCGGCAGGCTGGCGGACCTGCGACGGGCGATCGACGACCGCGGCGCCCCGGAACAGCTGCTCCACGGCGAGCCGCATCCGGGCAACGTACTCAGTACCAGGAACGGCCCGTTGTTCGTCGACCTGGAGACGTGCTGCCGCGGCCCCGTCGAATTCGATCTGGCCCATGTTCCCGAGGCGGTCTGCGCGCACTACCCGAACGTCGACCGGGAGCTGCTGGACGCGTGCCGGCAGCTCGTTCTCGCGATGGTCGCCGCGTGGCGCTGGGAACGTGGCGACCAGTTCCCGGACGGGCGCCGGTTCGGGGAGGAACTGCCACGCCTGCTGCGCGCGGGCCCTCCCTGGCCGACGCTCGACACGGTGACCGCGCGACTGGCCCCGCCCCCGGCGTAGGCACGCACCGGCCGGAAGCCCTCCGCCTCCGCCGGCCGCTCCCCGCTCGGCGCCGACCGGGCGGAACGACCGCAGGCAGCAGGGCGGGTGTCCTGTCCCAGTTAAGTGTGGGTAGCGCGAGGCTGTGAGCTGGGGTGCTTCTTCTTGCTTGGGACGTGCTGGCCGAGGTTGTCCCGCTTATGTGTGGGCAGTTCGACGCCTGAGACTTGCCGGAGAACCGGGTTCAGCGGCCGTCGGTCTGCGGCGGTTCCCAGACTGAGCAGTCGTGGGCGAAGAGCACACGTCGTGGGTCGAAGTCGGCGAGTCGGTCCAGCCAGTGCTGATAGGGGGGAAGTGGCTGCTCCGCGCCGTGAAGTGTCGCGTGGCGGGCCAGTTGCTCGGACGCGAAGTGGGAAGCGAAGTCGTGTGCCTGGCCGGCGAGGACTACTGTGCCGTCGCCTTGCCGGAGGACCAGCGACTGGTGCCCTTGGGTGTGCCCAGGCGTCGGAATGATCCAGACTCCCGGCCAGACCTCGGTTTCGCCGGCGACTTCCTCGTAGGTTGCGCCTGGGAAGTCGATCAGTTCATCGAAGGTGTAGTCGCCTCGACGAGCAGTGGCCAGTTCGGCGTCCTGAACCAGAATGGGTTTGCCGCCCAGGAGGGGGTTCCCGCCGCAGTGGTCGAAGTGCAGGTGGCAGTTCACGACCATGGAGATGTCATCAAGGGCGACTCCGGACGCTGACAGGGCGTCCTGCAACGCTCGCCGTCGGGGTCGGTAGTGTGCTTCGGTTTCGGGGTCCGCGTTGCCGATGCCGGTATCGAAGAGGATCAGCCCGTTGTCATGTTGCGCCAGGTAGGCGAGGACGGGTTCGACTCGTGGTTGTGGACCGCCCGTCTCCGATGCTGGCCTGATGAAGTACCCGAGATCGAGTCGACGCACCGCCGTGTTCTTCCCCATGCGGCCATCCTGGCAGGCCGCCGTAAGACATCCAGCCGGTCTGCCGACAGCAGAACCGCTATGGGTCTCCTGTAGGTCTCGCAGAGGTCAGGAGGGCTTCGATCTTCTGGCTGTGGTTTCGACGGTGGTACTGAGCCATGTGCGGCTGGTGCCCCGCAAGGGCGCCTGCATCGGGAAGGCCCCGACCAGCAGATCGCCGCCGTCGGCGAAGACCTCCATCAGACGGGCAGCGACCTCCGGGCGGTGTACTCGCGGATGCCGGTAGCCAGCCACCGCACATTCGCCATCAGCACCGCCTCCGGCGTCCCCACGCGAGCGAAGTCCCAGCCCACCGACTGGCAGGCCGCCGCCGTTACGGCGAACTTCGCCGCGTCATCCGGCCCGATCCGATCGTCCGGGCGCACGTCCACCACCAGTCCCGTGCCGTCGGCGCGGCGGACGAAGAAGTCTGGCGTGTGCCGCACCCGCTTCGCGCCTGCCCCGGCCCAGGACAGCTGGAACGGCTGCGAGGCCATGCCCGTCACCAGCGGATCGAAGTCGAGCAACATCAGGCGGTCGCGCTCCAGCCACGACTCATAGCCCACGTGCCTGCCGCAGGTCGCCGACCAGTACCAGCCGCACCAGTTGCCCTGGCCTCGGAAAGCCGGGAACCGGTGCTCGGGCCGTACCGACTCGAACCGGACCGGCCACAGGCTTCCCAAAGATTCCCGCTCACGGATGCCAGCCGCGCTGACGTACTCCAGCTCGACGTCATCCGCCGACACCTCGCGCATATTCATCCGGGCCCTCCGGTACGACGCCGACCAGCCGCTACGACCGTAGAAGCGCCGTGACCGCCGCACCTACACAAGGCCGGAACTCTCCAGAACTTGCCTACACATGACCGGGACGCAGCCGTACGTGCCTACAGAAGAGCGGGACTGCCTACACATCGCAGAGACAGGACATGGGCCGCAGGCGGCGGGGCGGGGCGGTGGGCCGGGGGAGTGGTGTGGCGCACTTTTGCAAGCGTCTGCTTGCAAAAGTTAGCAAGGGTGGCGCACCATCGGGACATGGCATCACTCAACGTCGGCAATCTCGGGGAGTACCTGCGCGAGCAGCGGCGCAACGCGCAGTTGTCGTTGCGGCAGCTCGCCGATGCCGCCGGGGTGTCCAATCCCTACCTCAGCCAGATCGAGCGCGGGCTGCGCAAGCCGAGCGCCGAGGTGCTGCAGCAGGTCGCCAAGGCGCTGCGGATCTCCGCCGAGACCCTTTACGTACGGGCCGGGATTCTGGACGAGCGGGAGCGGGAGGAGCTGGAGACGCGGGCGGTGATCCTCGCCGATCCGTCGATCAACGAGCGGCAGAAGAGCGTGCTGCTGCAGATCTACGACTCCTTCCGCAGGGAGAACGGTTTCGAGCCAGGTCCCCGGACCGGCGACGGACCGGGAACGGACGCCGGTGCCGACGCGGCCACGGGGCCTGCCGAGCCCTCGTAGCCGCCGGTGCCGCGGGTGCCGCACCGGCTTCGCCGACGGCCCCCTCGACCCCTTCCACTCCCTCGATTCCTCCAACCCCAGAGAGGACCACAGTCATGGCCATCACCGATGACCTGCGCAAGACCCTCACCGACCCGACCCCCCTCTACTTCGCCGCCGGTACGGCCGACCTCGCCGTCGAGCAGGCGCGCAAGGTCCCGGCGTTGCTCGAACAGCTGCGCGCCGAGGCGCCGGAGCGCATCGAGGCCGTACGCAACACCGACCCCAAGGCCGTGCAGGAGAAGGTGACCACGCAGGCCAAGGAGGCGCAGGCCACCGTGCAGGCCAAGGTCACCGAGGTGATCGGGGCCTTCGACAGCGACCTGCGCAAGCTCGGGGAGAACGCGCAGGACCTGGCGCTGCGGAGCCTGGGCGTGGCCGCGGAGTACGCGGTACGGGCCCGGGAGACGTACGAGAAGGTCGCCGAGCGCGGCGAGCGGACCGTGCGGAACTGGCGCGGCGAGGCGGCCGAGGAAGCCGTCGAGATCGCCGTCGTCGTCGAGCCGCGCAGGGAGTCCGGCCCGTCGGGTACGGCGAGGCCCGGTCCGACGGGCACCGCGAAGAACGGTGCCGCGAAGAACGGAACGGCACCCGCGGCGAAGAGCGGCCCGGCGAAGGCGGCGCCCGCGGCGAAGCCCGCGCCCACGGCCGCCGCACCCGCCCGGAAGGCACCGGTGCGCAAGCCCGCCGCGAAGAAGACCACGCCGCCGAGCGCGAAGTAGCGGCGCCCGGCAGGTCTGCCGCGGAGCACGGGCCGGGCATCTTCAGGGGTGTCCGGCCCGTTCTCCCGGTACCTTGGCGGCGAGCGCTCATCCACTCATTAGGCGGTACACACCATGTTGCTCACAGGATTCAGCACATTCGTCGGGCTGCTCTATCTGCTCATGCTGGTGCTGGCCGTGGTCGCGCTGATCATGGCGGCGATGGCGCGGGAGGATGCCTACCGGGCCGCGGACAAGCAGAAGAAGTCGTTCTGGGTGCTCATTCTCGGCGTCGCCGTCGCCGTGAACCTCTTCGTGCCGATGCTGTTCCTCCAGCTCGCGGGTGCGGTCGCCTCCATCGTCTTCCTGGTGGACGTGCGGCCCGCGCTCCAGGCGGTCACGGGTGGCGGGCGCGGCCGGCGCGGCGGCTCCAGCAGCGACGGCCCGTACGGCCCCTACAACGGCGGGCGCTGAGCGCGCCGTTGCCGTAGCCGTGGCCCGGGGCCGGGCCGCCCGCCGGGCGGCTCCCGCCACGGGGCGTTTCCCGTCATGCGGCGGTGACGGTCGTGCGGCGGTGACAGTCATGCGGCCGCCGCCGGTCTCACCGGGTGATGGGCGTCGCCGAGGCCGGGTCGGTGTCGGGCCCGGAGCCGGAGCCGGGGCCGAGGTCGCGGTCGAGGTCGCGGTCGAGCAGGAGGACCGCGACGTCGTCGGTCAGCTCGCCGCCGTTCAGCTCCCGCACCTGGGCGACCGCGGCCTCCAGGAGGCCCTCGCCGGTCAGCCCGTCCGCCAGCTGCCGGTTGATCATCTCGACCATGCCGTCCTGGCCCAGCCGCCGGCTGCCGTCCCGGCCGACCCGCCCCTCGATCAGTCCGTCCGTGTACAGCATCAGGCTCCAGCCACTGCCCAGCTCCACTTGGCGCCGGGGCCAGCGGGCGTGCGGGAGCAGCCCCAGGGCCGGGCCGCCGTCCTCGTACGGCAGGAGTCGCGCGGCCTGTCCGTGCCGGGCGAGCAGCGGGGCCGGGTGGCCGGCCAGGCAGAGCCCGGCGCTCTCGCCGTCGGGGGCGATGTCGACGGTGCAGAGCGTCGCGAAGATCTCCTCGCTCTCCCGCTCGTGCTCCAGGACCTGCTGGAGGGTGACGAGCAGTTCGTCGCCGCAGAGCCCGGCCAGGGTCAAAGCCCGCCACGCGATGCGCAGTTCCACCCCGAGCGCCGCCTCGTCGGGGCCGTGCCCGCAGACGTCGCCGATCATCACGTGGACGGTGCCGTCGGGGGTACGGACGGTGTCGTAGAAGTCCCCGCCGAGCAGGGCGCGGCTGCGGCCGGGGCGGTAGCGGGCCGCGAAGCGCAGGTCGGAGCCTTCGAGCAGCGGGGTGGGCAGCAGGCCGCGTTCGAGGCGGGCGTTCTCCTGGGCGCGCAGCGTGGATTCGGTCAGCCGGCGCTGGGCGACATCGGCGCGCTTGCGTTCGACGGCGTACCGGATGGCGCGGCTGAGCAGCCGTCCGTCCAGCTCGTCGCGGCAGAGGTAGTCCTGGGCACCCACTCGTACCGCCGCGGCGGCCAGCTCGGTGTCGTTCTGCGCGGTGAGGGCGAGGACGGCGTGGCGCGGGGCGATCCGCAGGACGTGTTCGAGGGGGGCGAGGCGGTGGTCCGCGCCCGTCGCGCCGCCGCCTCTGGCGGCCCGGGTCTCGCTGCCGGTGGGCAGGGCGAGGTCCAGCAGTATGCAGTCGACGTCGTCCGTGAGGAGCCGTCCCGCCTCGGTCAGATTGCGGGCGGTACGGATGCGCACCCGGGTACCGGCCGCGGCCGGGAGCTCGGGGACGGTGAAGGTGCCCGCCGGGTCGTCCTCGATCACCAAAAGGGTGAGTACGGCGTCGTGGGAGGCCTCCGCAGCGGCGTCGGCGTCTTGCTGCGGTACGGGTACGGGCATCGGTTCGGTTTTCCTTCCCTCCCCCCGAGGGCGCGGCGGAACGACGATCGACGATCCGCCAGACGGGGACGATAGCGGTCCGTGCCGGGGGAACGGAATGGCGTCCCACGACCGGGCCCGGGCATGTGCACCGGCATAAGCCGCGTCAGGTCACGGATCCGGCGCGCCGGACCGGGGAACGGGCCACTACCCGGACATGACAAACGTCACGCGGCTGCCCGGCGGCGGGTGGCACGGGTCACTCCCCGTCCGGCGGACGCTCCGCCGCCCCTGTCCGCCGGACGGCGCGAGCGGCCGTCGGGCGAGTACGAGCGGTCCGTCGGGCGGTGCGGACGGGGTCCGGACGTCCTCCGGCGCCGCTGGCCCCTGCCGCGGAGTGCCCTCCGGACAGAGGCGACGGACAGAGGCGACGGACAGAGGCGACGGACAGAGGCTGCGGACAGGCCCGGCGGACAGGCCCTGCGGCGGGCTACTTGTCCGGGCGTACGACGCCGAGTATCTGCATCGAGCCCGCGCCCGCCAGTGTCACGTTGCGGCCGGGGCGGGGGGAGTGCACGATCGCGCCGTCACCGACGTACATGCCCACGTGGCTGGCGTCGGAGTGGTAGATGATCAGGTCGCCGGGGCGCATGTCCTTGACGGCGATGCGCGGCAGCAGCCGCCACTGCTCCTGCGAGGTGCGGGGGATCGGCCGTCCGGCCGCCGCCCAGGCCTGTGACGTGAGCCCCGAGCAGTCGTACGAGTCCGGCCCTTCCGCGCCCCAGACGTACGGCTTGCCTATCTGGGACGTTGCGAAGGCCACCGCCTTCTTGCCGCGGGCGCTCGCCTCGCGGTTGATGTCCTTCAGGGCGCCGGAGCTGAGCCAGGCCGTCTGCTGCTGGTACGCGGCCGCCTCCTCCAGCTTGAGCAGGCGGGCCCGCTCCTCCTTCTTCAGCCGGGACTCCAGCTTCTTCGCTGCGGCGATCTGTTCGTTGATCCGCTTCTTGGCCTTGGCCTGCTTGACCCGGCCGGCTTCGAGCTTCTTCCAGTTGATGCTCGCGTCCTTGGTGTACGTCTCCAGGTCCTGCTGGGTCCTGGTCAGTTCGCCGAGCACGCCCTGGGTGGCCTGCTGGCCCTCCCGGATCCGGCTCACGCCGTCCAGGAAGAGCTGCGGATCGTCGCTGAGCATCAGCTGCGCGCCCGGCGGCAGCCCTCCGGAGCGGTACTGCTCGCGGGCCTGGGCGCCCGCCTGCTCCTTGAGCTCGGCGATCTTCGCCTGGCCGACGACGATGGAACGGGCCAGCTTCACGATCTCGGTGGACTGCTTCTCGGCCCGCTCCTCGGCGAGGTTGTACGCGTCGGTGGCCGCCCCGGCCTTGCGGTAGAGGGCGTCGATCTCCTGGCGGACCTCTTCGAGGGTCTTCTTCGGCGCCCCGGTCGTGGTGGGGGACGGCGGTGTGGGCGCGGCGAGGGCCTGGACCGGCGTGATGAGCACGGACAGCGCGCAGACCAGAGTGATCGCGGCTGAGGCACAGTGACGTCGGTTCACGAGACACCCCTCCGAATAAATCTGATTTACCGTCAGTAACTTTTCGCCGATGTCGAGATCGTGCCATGCCGTACCGAAAAGCAACAGGGGCGCACGACAGCTCTCCTGACGGCCGCTTCCCCCTGATGCCGCTTCCCCCGACGCCCCCGCTTCCCCCTGCTCCCCTCTCTCTGGACGAACGGAGCGCCGTTCCCGTTCCCTCCGGGCGGGGCCGCTCACGGGGCCGGGCTCACGAAGTCCGGGCTGCGGGGTCCGGGGCTACGGGTTGGGCCGGAGGGCGGCCCATTCGACCGTGACCTCGCCCTGCCGCCACCGCCGCACCCCGTCGGCCAGCGGCCAGTCGCCCGACAGCGAGCGCACCGCCGTGATCCAGCGCTGCCGGGTGCCGAGCGAGGCGTACGGGGCCGCCGCGGCCCACGCCCGGTCGAAGTCCCGCAGGAACGCGTGGACCGGCTCGCCCGGCACATTGCGGTGGATCAGCGCCTTGGGCAGGCGTTCGGCCAGGTCGGAGGGGCGGTCCAGGGAGGCGAGCCGGGCCGCGAACGTCACCGTGCGCGGCCCCTCGGGGTCGAGCGCCACCCACACGTGCCGCCGCCCGATCTCGTCGCAGGTGCCCTCCACCAGCAGCCCGCCCGGCGCCAGACGGGCGCACAGCCGCTCCCAGACCGCGGCCACCTCGCCCTCCTCGTACTGGCGCAGCACATTCGCCGCGCGGATGAGATCGGGGCGCTCGGGCAGCGGGATCTCGAAGCCGCCGTGCAGAAAGGTCAGGCCCTCGCACTCGTACGGCTTCGCCGCCGCGACCCGCTCCGGGTCGATCTCGATCCCGGCCACGGTGGTGCGCGGCTCCGCGGTGCGCAGCCGGTGCAGCAGTTCGACGGCCGTCCAGGGCGCGGCGCCGTAACCGAGGTCGACGGCGACGGGGTGGTCGGCACGGCGCAGGGCCGGGCCGTGGGTGGCGGCGATCCAGCGGTCCATGCGGCGGAGCCGGTTCGGGTTGGTGGTCCCGCGGGTCGCGGTGCCGATGGGGCGCATGACACCGAGCGTAACGATCCTGCGGGGCGAGATGAGGCGGGGAGCTGCCTGAGCGCCTGATGCGCGCCCGGAGTGCGCCAGGAGCACCGTAATGATTTGGTAAAGCGGAAATGAAAGGCGGAATTTCGATGTTGCTGCCCTTGGCAGGGGCTCGGGTCCCTCCGCCGTCATGCCCTGGATGAGGAGGACCGGACGACGTGAGCCAGTACGTCTCCCGGCTCGGCAGTGGCCGCGCCGCGCCGCGCCTCAGGTTCCCCGGCGGTCACCGCAAGCCCCGCCGTATCGCGATGCTCTCCGTGCACACCTCGCCGCTCCACCAGCCGGGCACCGGCGACGCGGGCGGGATGAACGTCTACATCGTGGAGCTGGCCAGACGGCTTGCCGCGATCGGCGTCGAGGTCGAGATCTTCACCCGGTCCACCACCGGCGGGCTGCCCCCGGCGGTGGACCTCGCCCCCGGTGTCCTGGTCCGGCATGTCGACGCGGGGCCGTACGAGGGGCTGGCCAAGGAGGAGCTGCCCGCCCAGCTCTGCGCCTTCACGCACGGCGTGATGCAGGCATGGGCCGGCCAGCGCCCCGGTTACTACGACCTGGTCCACTCGCACTACTGGCTTTCCGGCCATGTCGGCTGGCTCGCCGCCCAGCGCTGGGGCGTCCCGCTCGTCCACGCCATGCACACCATGGCGAAGGTCAAGAACGCGGCGCTCGCCGAGGGCGACACCCCCGAGCCCGCGGCCCGGGTGATCGGCGAGACCCAGATCGTGGACGCGGCGGACCGGCTGATCGCCAACACCGCCGAGGAGGCCGACGAGCTCGTCCGCTTCTACGAGGCCGATCCCGCGTCCGTCGCCGTCGTCCACCCCGGCGTCAACCTGGACCGGTTCCGCCCCGCCGACGGCCGGGCCGCCGCGCGGGCCCGTCTCGGGCTGCCGCAGGACGCCCTGATCCCGCTCTTCGCGGGCCGGATACAGCCGCTGAAGGCGCCCGACGTGCTGCTGCGGGCGGTCGCGGTGCTGCTGGACGAGAACCCCTCGCTGCGCGGCCGGATGGTCGTGCCGGTCGTCGGCGGCCCGAGCGGGAGCGGCCTCGCCAAGCCGGAGGGGCTGCAGAAGCTGGCGGCGCGGCTGGGCATCGCCGACGTCGTACGGTTCCAGCCGCCGGTCGGGCAGGAGCAGCTCGCCGACTGGTTCCGGGCCGCGTCCGTGCTGGTCATGCCCTCGCACAGCGAGTCCTTCGGCCTGGTCGCCATCGAGGCGCAGGCCGCGGGCACCCCCGTCGTCGCGGCGGCCGTGGGCGGTCTTCCGGTGGCCGTGCGGGACGGGGTGAGCGGCTTCCTGATACCCGGGCACGACCCGGCGGCGTACGCGCGTGCGCTGGCCCGGTTCGCCGCCTCGCCGGAACTGGTCACCCGGATGGGCGCGGCGGCCGCCGCGCACGCCCGGGGCTTCGGCTGGGACACCGCCGCCGCCGCGACCGCCGAGGTGTACACGGCCGCGATGCAGGAACACCGCCGTCACGTACGCTCGCACCATGGCTGACGGACCCGAGGACCTGACCGGCGGAGCGGTGACGGCGGAGCGGGCCGCGCGGGTCGTCGAGGCGACACTGACGGACGCCGGGCTCGAATGGGAGAGCCCCGCACCCGGCGACTACGTGGTCAAGCTGCCCGGTACGCGCAAGCTGTCCACCACCTGCTCGCTTCGGCTCGGCAAGCACTCCCTCTCCCTCAACGCCTTCGTCGTCCGCCACCCCGACGAGAACCACGAGGCCGTCCACCGCTGGCTGCTGGAGCGCAACCTCCGCCTGTTCGGCGTGAGTTACGCGATCGACGGGCTCGGGGACATCTATCTGGCCGGCAAGCTGCCGCTCTCCGTGGTCACCCCGCAGGAGCTGGACCGGCTGCTCGGCACGGTCCTCGAAGCGGCCGACGGGGCCTTCAACACCCTGCTGGAGCTGGGCTTCGCGAGCGCCATCCGCAAGGAGTACGCGTGGCGCGTCTCGCGCGGCGAATCCACCCGGAACCTGGACGCGTTCGAGCGCCTGACCCGACGCCGCGACGAGCGGACCGACTGAGCTCCGGGCGCCCGTCCCCGGCCGGCCCCGGCCGCCCTCACGAGATGATCACAGCGTCGTCACAATCGATCCCCGCGCCGAACATGACGGGGTATCAGGTCATTTTCCGCTCCTAGAGTGATCAAAATCGAACACTCAGCTCATAGATACGGATCAGACCAGATCATGCGCTCCATTGCCATACGCCGTACCGCCGTTGCCGCCACCGCGGCGTCCCTGGCCCTGCTCGCCACCGCGTGCGGCGGTTCGGACTCCGCTTCCGGCACGGACGCCGGGGACAAGGGCGCCAAGGGCAAGGAGTCCGCGGCGGCCGCGCCCACCGCCAAGGCGCTGAGCGCCGCCGAGCTGGAGAAGGCCGCGCTGGCCCAGGGCGACGTCAAGGACCACGAGATCAGCGAGACCGCGGCCAAGGACACCCTGACGGTCGACCAGATCAAGGTCGAGAAGAAGGTCTGCGCCCCGCTGGCCTACGCGCTGATGGGCTCGCAGGTCGACGAGCCGGCCGCGTTCACCAAGCGCACGGTCGTCAGCAAGCCGAAGAAGGGCGACCTGAAGAAGCAGGACAGCGCGGACCTCGAGGAGGCGTTCAAGGCCGCCTTCGACATCACGACCACGCAGCTGGCCCTCGGCTCGTACGACGGCAAGGGCGCGCAGGAGGCGCTCGGTTCGCTGCGTACCGCCGCCACCGACTGCGCGGGCGGCTTCGAGTTCACCGCGGGCGGCGAGAAGCAGAAGGTCGCCGGGGTCACCGAGGAGAAGGTGAAGGCCGGCGAGGAGGCCGCCGCCTGGACCGTGGAGATGGAGCAGGGGGGCGAGAAGATGCGCTTCAAGCTCGCGGCGATGCGCCAGGGCTCCTCGTTCGCGTCGTTCTCCTCGATGAACCTGGCCACGGCGGGCAGCGGCAAGGACTTCGACCTGCCGGTCGCGGTGGTCGAGGCCCAGGCCGCGAAGCTGGCCTGACCTCATTCGGCGCGGGGTGCCACGGACGAGTACGGGGCACCCCGGGGGTGAGTACTCGTACTCATGATCGATGTTCTGTGCTCCGGGCAGGCTGGGAGAACCAGCGAGCAGAAGGAGTACGACGATGTACGGGTACGGGATCAGTCGGAACGGCCAGTCGTCCGCCACACGCACCGGACGCGCCCACGGGCGCCGTCGCAGCCGTGCGGCGGCGGGCCTCACCCTGGCCGCGGCGGCCGTGGCGGTACTGACCACGGGCTGCTCGACGGAGGACGCGACCTGCGGCGGCGGGGAGTACCCGATCATGACGGTCGGGGGCACCGGATCGGCCTGCCAGCCCGACGGCGAGGACCCGCCGAAGGGGTACGTCCGCTATCCGGAGGGCAAGGTTCCCCAGCATGTGGACGACAAGTGGGACGTCTACTGGCGGACCCACACCGTGGACAAGAAGGGCGACATCATCGAGGTCCCGGCCGGTTCGTAGGCCTGCCCGCGATCCGGTGACCCGGGCGGTCCGGGTGGCCCGGACTGTTCAGGGCAGTGGGACGAGCCGCACGACGGTGACGGTCAGGACCGAGCCGGACACGTAATAGAGGACGATCGCCCCCGCGACCGTCGCCTCGCGGCGGTCGCGTTCGCTCTTGACGGCCGACGATCCGTGCCCGTAGGGGTCGAGCCCCAGCGTGCGGGCCATCTCGGCGCGGAAGGACTCGCTGCCGCGCATCTTGGCCAGGGAGTCGTCGGCGGGCGGTGCGTAGGAGATGCGGAAGCTCAAGCGACGCTCCGCCTCTCGGCCTCGTCCTGCGCCAGCCGGTCCAGAATCCGCTCGGCCTCGGGATCGGGCACGGCCTCCAGCATCCAGTGACGCATCACCGCCTGGATCTCGTGCACCCCCGCCTCGTTGATGGCGCGGTCGAACTCCTCGCGTCTCTCCTCCGGCAGTGTGGCCCGGATGGCCGGAATGCTGTTGGGCACGTCGACCTCGGCGCCGCCGACGAAGGTCTTCAGGGGCTCGCCCATGATTGCTCTCCCCGCTCTCCTCGCTCTCCCCGTACGTCCCAGAAGCACCTCCCGGAACGCCGGCCGTCCGCTTTCCGGGCGACGACCTTCCGGTGCCTTCCGGGCAAGCGACGGCAGTGTGACGAAGACCCTAGCGCCGCCACCGCCGCCGTACGCGCGGACCATCCGAAACCTGCGCGGACATCCCCGACATCCCATGACATAGCGTGTATCCAGCGGAAGTTGGCGTCGAGTCAGGCTCCGTCACCGCCAGGCCACGACGTACGCCATGCCGAACAGGACGAGCAGGCCGATCACGAAGACGGCGCCGATGGCCAGCGCCACCAGCCCCGTTACCCCCGCGATCGCGGACCAGCCGACCCGCGTCGCCGCCCCGGCCCGCGCGAGGGCCTCCTCGTAGTCGCTGTCGTCGTCCCAGTCCCGGCCGTTCATGACGCCTCCCCCGACCGGAGTCTAGGAGCAGGCGCCACGGCCGTCCGCACCGGTACGCACCGCGGTCCGGTGACGCGGAGAGCCCCCGCCGACCGGGAAACCCGGAGGCGAGGGCTCGTTCGAGCGCAGGGGCCCCAGGTGCCGCCCCGTGTTCCTGATCCGGTCGGGAGGGGCGCCTGCCGGCGGATGTCCCTCGGACTGCGGCTCAGCGGTGACGACCTGTCACCGCCGTCGGCCTCCGGTCACCCTCCCGCGCCGCGGGGCGGCCCGGGGCCGCAGCTACTTGCGCCGCTTCTTCGCCCTGCGCTTCTCCGTCTCGTAGGAGGACCACTCTCCACGGTGAAGGTCGCACCGTGACGCCCCGACCATGGCCAGTCGCTGACACCGCGTTCCCTTCTGCGTGAGCGCACCGCACCTGGACTGTGTCCGAACCACACTTCCCCCTGATGCCGTCGGGCGGACAGATCAGCCGAGTGTGCCGAGTGCTCCTCGCTCCGCGAAAGGCGCACACCGGCGCACACCCTCTGCGCGTCGAAGCGCCGGGGCGCACGGGAGGCGGGACCCGCCGCCCTGCCGGACCGGAGCGGTCGCAGCGGTGTGAGCGCCCGGCTCGGGCGGGCGCGGTGCGCCCCGGGCGGCTCTCAGTGGAACTGGGTGGTGTAGAGGCGGGCCTTGTATATCTCGGCCCCCGGCCGGGTGCGGTCGCCGCCTTCGGAGAAGCGAACCGTGGGGCCGCCCCAGCGCGAGTCGTCCGGGTCGGGGTCGGTGGTCCACATGGCCTGGCCGGAGGAGTGGCGTACGTAGGACTTCGGGTAGGCCAGGGAGAGGGTCTTCGTGATCTTCCGGGTCGTCTTGTCCAGCCAGTAGACGTGGTGGCTGTCGCTGACCAGGAGCGTGCCGGGGCGGGAGTAGTCGGGCTGGATGTCGTGGCCGTTCCCGGCGATGGTGATGTCGGGGCCGTACTTCTCCAGCCGGGCGTTGCGCATCGTCCCGTTGACACGGTAGGTGCGGACGATCGTGCCTCCCGTGACCCACAGGAAGCCGTTCTCGTCGTCCCACAGCACCGCGTGCGCCTTGGTGAAGGCCAGCGTCTGGACCTCCTTGAGGGATGCCAGGTCGCTGCTGGAGGGGCCGAAGACGTGCAGGCGGTCCCGGGTGCCGGCGACGACGACGGTCCCGGCGTTGGGCACGCGCTCGATGCTGTGCGGGTAGGTGGTGATGCGGGCCGACCACAGGAGGTCCGCGCGGGTGAGGTGCGCGTCGCCGGTGACGTTGACGATGCCGGCGCGGCCCTCACCGGGCTTGCCGAACGTCATGAGGGCGATGGCCCCGTAGCGCTTGGTGTCGCGGAAGCGGATCTCGAAGGGGTGGTCCCAGCCGGGGGCGTTGCCCGTGCTGAAGCTCCACTTCACGTTGGCGTCGGTGAACTGGGCGGTGCGGTCGAAGACGAGGATCCGGCCCTTGTTCTGTTCGGTGATGGCCACCTTGTAGTTGGCCGGGCCGGTCGCCGTGACGGATGTGCTGTCCATGTCTCTCTCCTGGGCTGGCGTCGACGGCCGGGGCGGGTACCCCGGGGGCGGGGATGCGTCGCGGTGCCTCCCCGCCCCCGGTGCGGTCCGTCAGAAGACGCCCTTGTTCAGGGCTTCTTGCAGCCGGCGGGTGGTGTCCGTGCCCCACTCGCCGTCGGCGGTGCCGCCGAGGTGGTTCTGCAGGGCCGTGACGGTCTTCGGTCCGACGATTCCGTCCGGCGTGACCTTCAGGTACTTCTGGAGCGCGGCGACGGTCTTCGGTCCGAAGGCGCCGTCCACGTCCAGGGCGGCCCGCGCCCGGCTGTTGAGCGTGCGCTGGAGCGCGGAGCAGGTGGCGGGCCCGAACTCGCCGTCGGCCTCGAGCGTGCCGGTGGGGGCGAGGGCGGTGGGCCGGATCGGCTGGCTGCGCTTGGCGAGGGCCGCCTTCATCATGGCCGCCGAGCTCGGGCCGTACTCGCCGTCCACGGTCAGGCGGTGGGCCGACTGGAAGGCGCGGACCGCCTTGTCGGTGGCCGGGCCGAAGTCGCCGTCCGCGGTCAGCTTGGCGTTCTGCACGGTGTTGAGGTTCGTCTGCAGGGTCTTGACGGCCTGGCCCTTCGAGCCCCGGCGCAGGATGCCGTCGGTGCTCGGCATCGGGGCACCGCCGCCCGCGTAGACGGGCCTGCCGTAGCCGACGACGCACGTGGAGTTGCGGCTGCGCCGGCGGAAGGCGTTGGAGGTGTTGCCCTCCAGGGTGGTGATGGTGCGGTTGGAGTGCACCGCCTCGACGATGCCGACGTGGTCGATGGCACCGATGGAGCGCGAGCCCGACCAGTCGAAGAACACGATGTCGCCGGGGCGGATGCCGCCGATGCCGTAGTGCCAGCGCCCCTTCTTCTGGAACGCGCGGGCGTGGGCGACGGTGTAGGCGAACTTGCCGCCCATCGCGGTGAGGTTGTCGGAGTGCCCGGCGGCGTAGCTGACGGCCATGTCGCACCAGGGGCCGGTGAAGCCGTACCAGCGGGTGACCAGGTTGCGGTTCGATCCGGGCGGCTGCTCGGTGGTGCCCAGCAGCTTCCGGGCCGCGGCGAGCATGCCCTGTACGTTGCCCATGTCAGACCTCCAGGTCTTCGGGAAGTGCTTCGGTGTCCGAGGCCACGACGGTGTCCGGGTCCTGGCTGACGCCGCTCTGGTCGGGGTCCACGTCGAAGACGCCGGCACCGCCGACGGGGTAGGGCAGCTTCTCCACGGGCTCGGTCATGAGGTGATTCCTCTCCTGTCGTCGTCCGCCGGTGCGGCCGGGTACCGGCCGAGGCGGCTGTGCGTCCGCGCCCCGCCGGGAGCCGGCCGGGACGCGCCGGGCGGCGTCGTCCGTGCCGGGCGGCGCCGCTCGACAACGACTTCACCGTGCGCCCGGTTGATTGGCACCCCCTGTTCGTGCGGGTAATCAACTCGCCGTCGACTGCGAAGGGTTGGTGACGCGCCGACAGGCTGTCGTAGCGTGGGGAAACCGGTCGGGGGGCCGGGGGCGACTGCTGGGGGGGCAGCTGGATGGGACGTCCCGAAAGGCCGCTCGACGCGGACGCGGGCCCGGTGCAGCGGTTCGCCGCGGAGCTACGGGCGCTGCGCGCCGGGGCGGGCGGGCCGACCTACCGGGTGATGGCGAAGGAGTCGGACTACTCGGCGCCCGCCCTGTCGCAGGCGGCGGCCGGCGAGCGGCTGCCGACACTGGCGGTGACGCTGGCCTACGTGACGGCGTGCGGCGGTGACCGCGCCGACTGGGAGAGGCGCTGGCGGGCCGCGGCGGCGATGGCCGCCGCCGTTCCCCGGGAGGACGAGCCGGTCGCGGACTCGCCCTACCGGGGGCTGGCCCGCTTCGAACCGGACGACGCGGACGTGTTCTTCGGGCGCGACGCCCTGGTGGACAGCCTGGTGGACGTGATGCGCGACCACCGGTGCGCGGTCGTGCTGGGGCCCTCGGGCAGTGGAAAGTCCTCGCTGCTGCGGGCCGGTCTCGCGCCGAGGCTGGGACGGACGACGGAGCGGGCGCTGCGCCCGGCCGCGATCCGTGTCCTGACGCCGGGCCCGCACCCGGTCCGCACGCACGAAAGCAGGCTGCGGCCCGCCGAGGGTCCGGGCGACACCCTCCTCGTGGTGGACCAGTTCGAGGAGGTCTTCACCCTCTGCCCGGATCCGGCCGAGCGCGCCCGGTTCATCGATCTGCTGCTCGCGGCCCGGCAGCGGGGCAGCCGTCTGCGGGTGGTGCTCGGTGTGCGCTCCGACTTCTACGGCCGGTGCCTGGAGCATCCCGCGCTCGTGCGGTTGATACGGGACGCGAGTCTGCCCGTCGGTCCGATGGGCCGCGAGGACCTGCGGCGGGCGGTCACGGGACCCGCCGGGGTGCGCGGCCTGACCGTGGAGCGTTCCCTGACGGCTCAGCTGGTCGACGAGGTGGACGGCGAGCCCGGCGGCCTGCCGCTGCTGTCGCACGCGCTGCTGGAGACCTGGCGCCGGCGCTCGGGCCGGACCCTGACCCTGCGGTCGTACGAAGCGGCGGGCGGTGTGCGCGGTGCCATCGCCCAGACGGCCGAGGACCTGTACCGCTCCTTCACGGACTCCCAGGCGGCCCTGACGCGCCGGATACTGCTGCGTCTGATCGCCCCGGGGGACGGCACCGCCGACACGTGCCGCCCCGCGGACCGGAGCGAACTGGACACGGCCCCCGCGGCAGGGCGGCACGGCACCGGGGGCGACGACCCGGCGGACGGCACAGGCGCAGGCGCAGACGCAGGCACCACCGACACCGGCGCAGCCACCGGCACCGAGGCGGTCCTCGACCGTCTCGCCCGCGCCCGTCTGGTCACCCTGGACGGGGACACCGTCCGTCTCGCCCACGAGACGCTGATCACCGCCTGGCCCCGGCTGCGGGGCTGGATCGAGGAGGACCGCCACCGGCTGCGCGTACTGCGCCGCCTCACCCAGGACGCCAGCGACTGGACGGAGCTGGGACGGGACCCCGGGGCGCTCTACCGGGGAGCACGGCTGGCCGAGGCCGAGGAGGCCTTCGCGCACCCCGCCCACCTGGCGCAGCTGACCCCCGCCGAGCGGGACTTCCTGCACGCGGCCCGGACGGCCCGTACCCGTGACCGGCGGCGGCTGCGCGCGCTGGTCGCCTCCGCGAGTCTGCTGCTCGTGCTCGCCCTGGTCGCGGGCACCGTGGCCTGGCAGCAGAACCAGGACGGTGACCGCCGTCGTGTCGACGCCGCGGCCCGTCGCGTGGCCGGTGCCGCCGACGACCTGCGCGGTTCGGATCCGCGTACGGCGCTGCGGCTGGGCGTCGCCGCCTGGCGGCTCAGCCGCACGCCGGAAACCCGGTCCGCGCTGCTGGGCGCGCTGGGCCAGCAGGAACTGCCCGGATTCACCCCGTCCAGGCAGTCCGGCGCCACCTCGTTGCTCAGCTCCGACGGCCGCACCCTGGTCGACGTCGGCGAACGTCGCGTCACGCAGTGGGACATTCCGGGCCGCCGGATGACCGGCAGCTACCGGGCGCCCCGTGGCGGCGGCTTCCCGGCCGAGATGGCCGAGACGGCCGAACTCACCCCGGACGGACGCTTCCTGATCGTGCCCGTCGGTCAGGACGGGCAGCAGCGCCTGTGGGACATCCGGGCCGAGCGTTACCAGGGGCGTCCGTTCGGCCCGAAGGACGCGCCCGGTGAACCGGTGCCCGGCGAACCGGTGCCCGACGAACCGGCGTCCGGCGAATCGGCGTCCGGCGCGGGGGCGTTCGTCGCGGTGGGCCCTCCCGCCGCGGGCGGCGACCTGCGCCCCGTCTCCATGAGCGGTGCGGGCAGCTACGGGACGAGCTCCAGCAAACACGCGATGATCTTCCATACGGACGCCCGCATGGACGTGTGGGACACGTCCACCGGGCGGCGCCTGCTCTCCGCCCTGCCGCTCGCGGAAACGGGAACGCTCGACGACAGCGACGTCAGCCCGGACAACCGGCTGCTCGCCCTGTGCACGAGCCGCGGCCTGGTCCTGTGGGACGTACGCGCACGCCGCCGCGCCGACGCCGCCTGGCACCGCCGTCCCGCCTGCCCGTCCGACGGCCACCTGCGGTTCACCCCGAACGGCCGGGAGCTGGTCCTGCAGGACGCCTACGCGCTGCGCAGGGTGAGCGTCTCCAGCGGCAAGGACCTGCCACGGCTGGGTCAAGTGGCCCCGCTGGACTTCGTGTTCACCGCGGACGGCGCCTACGCGGCGAGCCGCGGATCCACGGACATCCTCATCTGGCGCCTCGACCGCCCGCAGGCCCCCGTCTTCCGCCACCAGCTGTCCGACGAGGACCCCTTCGAGCTGCGGATCGACACCCGCGCCGGTGTCCTGCGCTATCTCGACGGGAGCCCGGCAAGCACCCAGACCGTCCACGCGCTCGACATCGGTGCCGTCCTGGGCTCCCGCTGGGACAGCCGGCCCGCGCAGCAGGCCGCCCTCAGCCAGGACGGCAGGGTGCTCGCCGTCCTGCGCGCCGGCCGCCTCGCCCTCTACGACGGCCGCACGGGCCGGCGCCGCCCCGACGCGCCGCCGCCTCCCACGCCCGCCGCCGGCCAGGACCTCGCACCGGACTCCCCGGCCCTCTCGCTCAGCGCGGACGGACGGCGGCTCGCCTACGTGCCCCGGTACGAGGAAGGACTGGGCCTGGCGCGACGCGTCGTGGTGTGGGACACCGGGCGCCACCGCCGGGTCGGCGAACTGCGGGCCACCGAGCCGGAAGGCTTCGCGACCTTCGCGCTCTCCCCCGACGGGCACGAGCTGACGACGACCGGCATGGCCGATGACAGCACCACCGTGTGGAGCGCCGACACCGCCCGCGCACTGCGCACCGTCCCCGCACGTACGGCCCGGCGGGACGACGCCGCCGACGGCGCGCCCCGCGAGGACCGCCCCGGACCCGCCGACGGCAGCGCCCCGGACCCGGGCGCGGGCACCGGCGCGGGCACGGGCGCCCCGGGCCCCGGAGCGACGACCACCGGACCCCCCACCGCGAACTGTGCCTGCGTGGCCGCGTTCGACCACGCGGGCGGCCTGGCCGCCAGAGGCGAGCTGTCCGGACACATCACTCTGTGGGACACCCGGCGGCGCGCCGGACTCGGAATGCTCTACGGCGGCGTGGGGAAGGGCACCCCCGACGCCCCGGAGGAGATCACCGCCCTCGCGCTGTCCCCCGACGGAACCACCCTGGCCGCCGCCGGGGAGTACGGAACCCTGCGGCTGTGGGACGTTCCCTCCCGCCTGGCGCTCGGCACCGGGCTGCCCACGGCCGGGGACCGGATCCGCTCGCTGGCCTTCGCCCCGGACGGCCGCACTCTGTACGCGGCGGGCACGCACGTGCTGCTGGAGCGCCACGCCATCGACCCGGACCGCATCGCCGAAACGGTGTGCCGCCGCTCCGGCGGGTCCCTGCCGCGCGGCCAGTGGGACACCTACCTCCCGGACGCGCCCTACCGGCCGATCTGCTGACCCGGCGGGCCGGCGGGTCAGGACAGGCCACCGCCACCGGCCCCGATGCGCGGTACGCGCCCCGTCGCGGCCTCGCGGACGGCACGCGTGCCGGGTCGACCGCCGTCGCCCGCACGAAGAAGCCCCGGCCGGCGGGGAAACCGCGGGGCCGGGGCTCGTTCGTGGGCGAGGGCTACTTCTTGCCCTGGTTCTTCACGGCCTCGATGGCGGCCTTCGCCGCGTCCGGGTCGAGGTAGGTGCCGCCCGGCTTCAGGGGGCGGAAGTCGGCGTCCAGCTCGTAGGCGAGCGGGATGCCGGTCGGGATGTTCAGGCCCGCGATGTCGGCGTCGGAGATGCCGTCGAGGTGCTTGACCAGGGCACGGAGGCTGTTGCCGTGGGCGGCGACCAGGACCGTGCGGCCGGCGAGCAGGTCCGGGACGATGCCGTCGTACCAGTACGGCAGCATGCGGACGACGACGTCCTTGAGGCACTCGGTGCGCGGGCGCAGCTCCGGCGGGATCGTCGCGTAGCGCGGGTCGTCGCTCTGCGAGAACTCGGTGCCGTCCTCCAGGGCGGGCGGCGGGGTGTCGTACGAGCGGCGCCAGAGCATGAACTGCTCCTCGCCGAACTCGGCCAGCGTCTGCGCCTTGTCCTTGCCCTGGAGGGCGCCGTAGTGGCGCTCGTTCAGCCGCCAGGAGCGGTGGACCGGGATCCAGTGGCGGTCCGCGGACTCCAGCGCGAGCTGCGCGGTGCGGATGGCGCGCTTCTGGAGGGAGGTGTGCAGCACATCGGGGAGCAGACCGGCGTCCTTCAGCAGCTCACCGCCGCGGACCGCCTCCTTCTCGCCCTTCTCGGTGAGGTTGACGTCCACCCAGCCGGTGAACAGGTTCTTCGCGTTCCATTCGCTCTCGCCGTGGCGGAGGAGGATCAGCTTGTACGGTGCGTCGGCCATGGTGCCGAGCGTAATCGAACCCGTACGAACCCCGCGCGGGTGGCCACGGGGCGGACACCCGGCCGTGCGGCCGGCCCCGCGGTCGATTGACGTCGGCCGTCAATCGACTGGCGGACCGGAATTCCGGATTCGTAATGTGTGGACAGTTGTCCGGCCTCTTACCGGCGATCGTTCTTTCCGTACACACGCCCCCGGGGGGATTCCGCATGTCTGTCGCCGGTCTCAGACGGGCTGCCCGGGCATCCGTGTCCGGTCTGCCCAGCCAGTTCTGGTGGCTGTGGACCAGCACACTGGTCAACCGCCTCGGCGCCTTCGTCGCCACGTTCATGGCGCTCTACCTGACCCTGGACCGCGGGTACTCGGCCTCGTACGCGGGGCTGGTCGCCGCGCTGCACGGGCTCGGCGGGGTCGTCTCCTCGCTCGGGGCCGGGGTGATGACCGACCGGCTGGGCCGCCGTCCCACCATGCTGATCGCGCAGACGTCGACGGCGCTGTCGGTGGCGGTGCTCGGCTTCATGGTCGACCCGGTGGCCATCGCGGGGGTCGCCTTCGTCGTCGGCATGGCGAGCAACGCGTCACGGCCCGCCGTGCAGGCGATGATGGCCGACATCGTGCGGCCCGAGGACCGGGTGCGGGCCTTCTCGCTCAACTACTGGGCCATCAACCTCGGCTTCGCGGTCTCCTCGGCCGGTGCCGGGTTCGTCGCCGAGTACAGCTATCTCGCCGGGTTCCTCGGCGAGGCCACGATGACGCTGGCCTGCGCCGTCGTCGTCTTCCTCAAGGTGCCCGAGACCCGGCCGGAGAAGCCGGCGGCCACCGGCCCGGCGGGCAGCGGCGGCGCGGAGGAGGAGGTCCGGCTCTCCACCGTGCTGCGCGACGGCCGGTTCATGAGCGTGGTCGGCCTCTCCTTCGTCATCGCGCTGATCTTCCAGCAGGGGTACGTGGGGCTGCCGGTGGCCATGGGGGCGGACGGGTTCTCCAGCTCCGACTTCGGGACCGCGGTCGCCGTCA
This sequence comes from Streptomyces sp. NPDC056347, assembly GCF_042262625.1. Classification (NCBI taxonomy): domain Bacteria; kingdom Bacillati; phylum Actinomycetota; class Actinomycetes; order Kitasatosporales; family Streptomycetaceae; genus Streptomyces; species Streptomyces sp. NPDC056347. The sequence continues at coordinate 26,383 of NZ_JBHJQP010000098.1, forward strand.
ACGGGGTGCTGATCGTGGTGCTCCAGATCCCCGTCACCCGCTTCATCGAGCACCGTGATCCGCGCCGGCTGCTGGTGGTGTCCTCGCTGCTGGCGGGGTACGGGTTCGGGCTGACCGCGTTCGCCGGGTCGGTCGGGGTCTACGCGCTGACCATCTGCGTCTGGACGGTCGCCGAGATCGTCAACTCGCCGATCCAGAGCAGCCTGGTCGTCCGGCTGTCGCCCGCCCGGGGCCGGGGCCGCTATCAGGGCATGTACACGATGTCCTGGGCCGTGGCGGCGCTGATCGCGCCGCTGATGTCGGGCGTGGTGATCGACCGGTTCGGCGCGCGGTGGCTGTGGGGCGCGTGCGCCGTGCTGGGGACGGTGGCGGCGCTGGGGTACGGGCTGCTGATGCGGAACCTCCCGGCGTCGGACGGGGTGGCGGCCGCCGGGGGCGGGGCCGGCCCCGACGCGGGGGAGGACGGGGGCGACGCGGCCGGAACGGGCACCAGCACCGGACCCGCCGTCGAGCGGACGGCCTGAGCGCCCACGCACGGCCCGCGCACGCACGACCCGCCCGCGTACGCCCGCCCGCGCACGGCCCGCGTACGCCCGTCGCGTACGCCCGCGCACACGGCGGCGCCCCGCGCGGGACGAATCCCGTGCGGGGCGCGCTCGGTGGCACGACGGGCGCTCAGCCGGAGCAGCCACCGCACTGGCACGGGGCGCCCGACTGGCAGCCGCAGCCGCAGCCGGAGCCGCAGCCGCAGGCGCCGAGCAGGGGCAGGCGCACCGCCTCGACGGGCACGTCCTGCTGGGGTTCGGTGACGGGGGAATCGGCCATGGTTCCTCCTCAAGGCGTACGACAGGCCGTACGCCACGACGACGCGCGTACGACCGGGGCGTACGGGCAAGGCGCGCAGCCCCACCCCATTGGATGCCCACACCGGCGGGCGCATCAACGGCGCACATGCGCAGGGGCGCCAATGCGCCCCGTACACGCCCCGTACGCCGGTGTCAGGCGCCCTCCACCGCCGCCTGCTGCTGGATCTCGTCCGCGTGCTCGCCCGTCACCAGGTACACCACCCGCTTCGCCACCGACACCGCGTGGTCCGCGAAGCGCTCGTAGTAGCGGCCCAGCAGCGTCACGTCCACGGCGGTCTCGATGCCGTGCTTCCAGCGGTCGTCCATCAGGTGCTGGAAGAGCGTGCGGTGCAGCAGGTCCATCTCGTCGTCGTCCTGCTCCAGCTGGAGCGCGAGGTCGACGTCCTTGGTGATGATGACCTCGGCGGCCTTGGCCATCAGGCGCTGCGCCAGCTGCCCCATCTCCAGGATGGTGGCGTGCAGGTCGTGCGGGACCGCCGACGCCGGGAAGCGCAGCCGGGCCAGCTTGGCGACGTGCTGGGCGAGGTCGCCCGAGCGCTCCAGGTCGGCGCTCATCCGCAGGGAGGTGACCACTATGCGCAGGTCCGTCGCCACGGGCTGCTGACGCGCGAGCAGGGCGATGGCCCGCGCCTCCAGGTCGTGCTGAAGATCGTCGACCTTCTGGTCGGCGGCGATCACGCTCTCCGCGAGCTTGAGATCGGCATCGAGCATGGACGTCGTCGCCCGGCCGATCGCCGACCCGACGAGCCGGGCCATCTCGACCAGTCCTTCGCCGATCGAGTCGAGTTCCTCGTGGTACGCGTCACGCATGGAAGTCCCTCTCCAGTCCTCTTCGTAAGGCCGGGGCCAGCTTCGAACCCCACGCTGCCACCTTGGGGCGCCTACGCGTCGGGCTCCGGCCGCCCAAGTGAACCAGCCCTTGCCCCTCGGTGAACTCTGGGCGACGAGTGTTCGGACAGCCACTCGGATGGCTGGGAGAGTCCTCCGGTACCCGCATAACCTTGACGTATGGACGTGAACGCGGCAGTCGCCGCAGCTGCGGCGATCGGCGGTGCGGGCACCGGTGTGATCGCCATGCTGGCGTTCCGCTGGAGCGAGCGCGACCAGAAGAAGCCGACGCGGACCTCCATGCGGCCCGACAGCAACGCCCCCCTGCCGCCCGGCGTGGACACGGTCCTCTCCGTGCTCAGCTCCTCGGCGGTGGTGCTCGACGAGAGCGACAGCGTGGTCAAGGCCAGCTCGGCCGCGTACGCGCTGGGGCTGGTCAGGGGCGGCCGGCTCGCCGTCGAGCCGATGCTCAACATGGCCCGGGACACCCGCAGGGACGGCGAGATACGCCAGGTCGAGCTGGACCTGCCGCGGCGCGGTACGGGCCGGGGCGAGGCCCTCGCGGTCTCCGCCCGGGTCGCCCCGCTCGGCTCCCGGCTGGTGCTCCTGCTGGTCGAGGACCTCACCGAGGCCCGCCGGATAGAAGCGGTACGACGCGACTTCGTCGCCAACGTCAGCCACGAGCTCAAGACCCCGGTCGGCGCTCTCTCGCTGCTCTCCGAGGCCGTGATGGACGCCAGCGACGACCCGGAGGCGGTGGAGCGCTTCGCGGGCCGGATGCAGGTCGAGGCGACCCGGCTGACCAACCTCGTACAGGAGATCATCGACCTCTCACGGGTGCAGAACGACGACCCGCTGGAGGACGCCGAGCCGGTCCGGGTGGACGAGCTGGTGGCCGAGGCCATCGACCGCTGCCGCCAGCAGGCCGGCTCCAAGCAGATCACCATGGCGGCCGGCGGCACCGCGGAGCTCCACATCTGGGGCAACCGCGGACAGCTCGCCGCGGCCCTCGGCAACCTCGTCGAGAACGCCGTCAACTACAGCCCCGCCCGCACCCGCGTGGGCATCGCCGCGCGGCGGGTGCCCGTGCCCGGCGGGGACCAGATCGAGATCGCCGTGACCGACCAGGGCATCGGCATCTCGGAGAAGGACCGCGAGCGGGTCTTCGAACGCTTCTACCGCGTCGACCCGGCCCGCTCACGGGCCACCGGTGGCACCGGCCTCGGCCTCGCCATCGTCAAGCACGTGGCCGCCTCGCACGGCGGGGAGGTCACGGTCTGGAGCTCGGAGGGCCAGGGCTCCACCTTCACCCTGCGGCTGCCCGAAGCGGGCTCCGTACGGGATCGCGACCGCGACCCGGCCGGACCGCACCCCGTCAACGACGACGAGGGGCCCTACGGCCCCGCCCACCCCGACACCCTTGAACCGTTCCCAGCCCCGGAGGTCCTTCCGTGACCCGAGTGCTCGTCGTCGAGGATGAGGAATCCTTCAGCGACGCCCTGTCCTACATGCTCCGCAAGGAGGGTTTCGAGGTCGCCATCGCGGCCACCGGCCCGGACGGTCTCGACGAGTTCGAGCGCAACGGCGCCGACCTCGTCCTGCTGGACCTGATGCTGCCGGGCCTGCCCGGCACCGAGGTCTGCCGTCAGCTGCGCAGCAGGTCCAACGTCCCCGTGATCATGGTCACGGCGAAGGACAGCGAGATCGACAAGGTCGTCGGCCTGGAAATAGGAGCCGACGACTACGTGACCAAGCCGTTCTCCTCGCGGGAGCTGGTCGCCCGCATCCGCGCGGTGCTGCGCCGCCGCGGTGAGCCGGAGGAGGTCGCCCCCGCCGCCCTGGAGGCGGGCCCGGTCCGGATGGACGTGGACCGCCACGTCGTCACCGTCGCCGGCGGCAAGGTCGACCTGCCGCTCAAGGAGTTCGACCTCCTGGAGATGCTGCTGCGCAACGCGGGCCGGGTCCTGACCCGCATGCAGCTGATCGACCGGGTGTGGGGCGCGGACTACGTGGGTGACACCAAGACCCTCGACGTCCACGTCAAGCGGCTGCGCGCCAAGATCGAGCCCGACCCGGGCGCCCCCCGCTTCCTGGTGACGGTGCGGGGCCTGGGCTACAAGTTCGAGCCGTAGGCCGCAGCGGGCCGCGTCGGGCACGGCGCGGGCCGCCCGGAGCACGTGAGAACGGCGGAGGGCGCCCCCCTGGAGAGGAGGGCGCCCT